>MNYQ01000178.1 GCA_001873185.1 Ignavibacteria bacterium CG2_30_36_16
AAATTAATATCCTAGAGAATTCAACAAATAATAAATCTATAAAAAAGTTTATCAGAAAGTAATTAGTCTATATACAAAAATACAACACAAATTGTTTAATAAAAGCCGTTAATTCTTTTTTTTAACTCTTTTTAGAAGTCTCGTATGAAAAAAGTTCGATTGAATTATGTCATTGTCCGTTGGCTAACGAATCAGAATGTAAAAGTTACAACGAATTTCATTCTGAATTCTGATTTCCATTTTCTCAATCAGCAATGAAAAATATTATCTCCGCTTTGTTCTTTAGCTAAAGAAGAAATAGAGAGCGTTACTTAAACTTCACGCAATGCTTTATGTGTAATGATTGACGCACATTTAATAACTGCTGTTTCGGAACGGAGGCGATTTTCAGCAATCTTAAAAATATTTTTACTGCCTGCTTCATTTAATTCTTCTTCCGAGAGCCCTCCCTCGGGACCGAAGATGAAGTAATAATTTTTTTCCTGGTTTAAGATCAATTCGTCAATACTCTGCTTGGCGTTCTGGTCAAAGATTAGTTTTTCACCCGGCAGTTTAATTAAATCCTTATAGTCCGTTATTGCTTCAATAACCGGGAGAAAACTCCGCAGCGACTGCTTCATAGCTGTGAGAAGAATTTTATTCCACCGCTCCAACTTTTCTCCCTTTGAAATCGCACGCAAAGAATTGTGAACTACAAATCTTGTAATACCGAGTTCTGTACATTTTTCGAGCGCGAATTCGAGTCGATCAGGATGCTTTAATTTGGGAAGGCAAAAGATAATATTAGAAAAATTATTTTTATAAATATGATGTTTTATTACCGATACTGTGAGCAGTTCTTTTTCGATTGATAATATTTCACCGTAATAAATTATTCCCATGCCGGTTGTAAAATAAATAGTATCGCCTATCTGATGCCTCATTACACGGGAAATATGTTTAAACTCTTCACCTTCGATAACAGCAGTATTCGCCTTCACCCTGGCAGGCAAAGTGTAGTATAGTTCTATATCAGAAAGAAATTCCAAGATCGAAAATCCATTCCATGTTTTTATATTCGTCAAACGCAATTTCTAATCTTGCAAGATTATATGGCAGCACAAGAAAAGTAAAACCCGCACCGTAACCGCTTTGAAAATTACCGATACTTAGTTTTTGCCCTTTCAAACGAGTTGTTCCTGCATCTGCAAAAATTTGGAAATAAAGAGCAACGCGATAACTTAATAATTCATGCGGTATTATAGGAATGAAATCGAGGCTGAGATTGAAATCCGGTACGATGGGATAATTTAATTCTGCCGATGCAAGATAATAACTATTGCCTTCGCTTTCAGCCCGATAGTGCCCCCGTATTCTTTCATTAAAACCGAGATATGAGTAATCATAATAAGGCACATCATCGCCCGATGCTGTACGTGAAGCAATTCGCCATTTGGAACCGAGACTCCCATAAATTTTTCGGTACTCCCTCAAATCCAATGAGTAAATCATATATTTTATATCATTAACACCAAGTCCTTTAGCCTCTGCTTTAATAATTCCGAAAAATCCTTCGCGCGGAAACTGAGCGAGATCGCGTGTGTCATATGAATATTGAAGCCCGAGGGAGGGCATTCTATCAATTCTCCCGTTTGATGCCGAAATTCCTTTCAGATAAAAAGGAGTTTCTATGTAATTGTAAGTTGTAAACAGAGCAAGTCTGTGAAATAATCCAAAACGTTTTCCGAGAGTGATTGAGCCATTTATAAATTTTTGTTCGAATGTTTTTCCATAAAGCAATTCAGCAATATGGCTTTTGTTTTGCGAATCGAGATAAAACAAATTTATTCCAAAAAATATATTTTCTGCGGGGATCAGCAGCGGATTATAATACTCTACATGAAAGGAAGGGTCGAATCCAAATGCGGCACGCCCCCGTAATGTTTCATTTCTCCCTCTAAAATTTTTAATGATGAGATTGATGCCGTAAGAGATTTTATCCCAATCTTTATCTTTTAACTCAGCAAAAGGGATGGGATAAATGTACCAGCTTTCCTCGACATAAATAATAAGTTTATTGAAATTATCTTCAACGCTAATCAGCAAATCAACTCTCGTAAAAATACCAAGGCTGTAAATTCTATCTTTGTTGTATTCGAGATTTTCTTCTGTAACAATATCTCCCGTTTTGAATGTAAGTTCTCGAAGTATGATTTCCGGTTCGGTAATTTCGTTGCCGATAATGGTGATAGAATCTACCTTAACGGGGTAAACAACATTTTGCAGCGAATCATTCTGAGCAAAAACATCAGAAACGAATACAATAAAAACGAGGCAAATTTTATATAACATTAAAGGGGAAATCTGTGAAAAAATAATTGCGAATATACAAAATATTGTGTTAGCGAGTAGCTTATGAATTTAGAGATGATAGTTCTTTTTGTTTGACTGTAAATAGACGGGGCGTACCCCGCCTCAAAATATAATTTTAAATTCATGCCGTGATAATTATACCACCGGTTCGTCCATATAATCGATGATGGAATTACAACTGCAAACAAGGTTTCTATCGCCGTATGCATTATTTATTCTTCCAACTGATGGCCAAAATTTGTTTTTTCTCAACCAGCTTGCCGGGTAAGCTGCCTTCTGACGTGAATAGGGATGATTCCATTCATCATTCATAATTTCAATGGCGGTATGCGGAGCATTTTTTAGCACGTTATCTTTTTCATCGGCTTTCTTTTCTTCAATCTCACGAATCTCTTCACGAATTAAAAATAATGCTTTACAGAACCTGTCCATCTCTGCTTTACTTTCACTTTCTGTTGGTTCAATCATTAGAGTGTCGTGAACAGGGAATGAAACTGTGGGCGCATGATATCCATAATCCATCAAACGTTTTGCAATATCTCCAACTTCAATATTTGCAGTGTGTTTAAATTCGTGCATATCGAAAATCAATTCGTGTGCAACTCGGTTGTTACTATTTGTATATAGCACTTTAAATTCTTTTTCAAGTACTGCTTTAATATAGTTAGCATTTAATATTGCAACTTTTGTCGCCTCGGTTAATCCTTCTTCACCCATCAGCTTTATATAAGCATAAGAAATGAGAAGAACATTGGCGCTTCCCCACGGTGCGGAAGCTACTGCATTTATTCCTTTTTCCCTGCCAAGATTAACAACAGAATGAGCGGGTAAAAACGGAACTAAATGTTTTGCAACAGCAATAGGGCCCACGCCGGGTCCTCCGCCGCCATGAGGAATGGCAAAAGTTTTGTGAAGATTTAAATGACACACATCTGCACCTATCATTGCCGGGCTTGTTAACCCGACCTGCGCATTCATGTTTGCTCCATCCATATAAACCAATCCGCCGTTGTTATGAATAATCTCACATATCGTGCGGATATCTTCTTCAAAGACACCATGAGTAGATGGATATGTTACCATCAAAGCGGCAAGGTTAGCGCTGTTAGCTTCTATTTTTTTCTTGAGATCCTCAAGATCAATATTTCCGGAAGGAGTTGAATTTACCACAACCACTTTCATCCCCGCCATTACGGCGCTTGCCGGATTTGTTCCGTGTGCGGAGGATGGAATAACGCAAACGTTTCTGTGCCCTTCATTTCTATCCTGATGATATGCGCGAATTACTTTCAATCCTGTAAATTCGCCCTGAGCGCCGGAATTTGGCTGCAGCGAAACTGCGGCAAAACCGGTGATCTCGCACAAATCCTTTTCGAGTTCTCTCAAAATTTCTTTATAGCCTTGCGTTTGATCTTCAGGCGCAAACGGATGCATCTTTGTAAAAGCAGACCAGGTGATAGGCAGCATTTCTGCTGCGGCATTCAGTTTCATTGTACATGAGCCTAGAGAAATCATCGAGTGAACAAGTGAAAGATCTTTATTTTCAAGATACTTTAAGTAACGCATCATTTCGGTTTCGGAATGAAAGGAGTTGAATATTTTGTGTGTTAAATATTTTGATGTGCGGTTAAATTCAACCGGAAATTCAACCTTACTTTTCTCTGCAATTTCTTTTACATCATTTTCATTAATTGATTCGCCTGCAACCGCTGCAAATACATTTATCAATTGTACAGCATCTATAAAATCTGTTGCCTCATTAATTGAAATACCGATTGAAGTACCGTCAACATAAAGAAGATTAATCTCGTTTTTTAATGCTTCGGCTCTTATTGCTTCTAACTTTGCTTTCGATTTAAGTTTGAAGAAAAGAGTATCGAAATAATTTTTATTCGATTGAGAGTAACCAAGATTTTTTAAAGAAGCATCAACAGTTTTAGCAATTCTGTGAATTCTTTCTGCAATAGCTTTTATACCGGAGGCGCCGTGGTAAACTGCATAAAAACCCGAAATTACAGCAAGCAAAACCTGCGCAGTACAAATATTACTTGTGGCTTTTTCGCGGCGGATGTGTTGTTCTCTCGTTTGCAGAGCCATCCTTAGGGCTGTGTTTCCGTTGTTGTCAATTGAAGCGCCAATTATTCTTCCGGGCATCTGGCGTTTGAATTCATCTTTCGTAGCAAAGTAAGCAGCATGCGGTCCACCGTATCCCATCGGTACTCCGAAACGCTGTGTGGTTCCCACGGCACAGTCGGCGCCAAACTCACCGGGAGGTGTTAACAGCGCAAGGCTCATTAAATCAGCCGCAACAACTTTATAAATATTTTGTTTTGCTGCCTGTTCAAATAAATTTCTGTAATTATAAATCTCACCGTAAACGGCAGGGTATTGAACAAGTAGTCCAAATATATTTTCATTCAGTTCAACTGTTTTATGGCTGCCTATCTGAAGTTCAATACCGATTGGTAAAGCTCTTGTTTTTAAAACATCAATTGTTTGTGGAAGACATTCCCCGGAAACGAAAAATACATTTGCGTTTTTATTTTTTCTCAAAGCAAAAAACATACTCATTGCTTCGGCGGCTGCGGTGCCTTCATCAAGCAAAGAAGCGTTAGCTATTTCCAGTCCGGTTAAATCGGAAACCATCGTTTGAAAGTTCATTAACGCTTCGAGACGACCTTGAGATATTTCTGCCTGATATGGGGTGTACTGCGTGTACCATCCCGGATTTTCAAGCACGTTACGCTGAATCACAGCCGGCATTCGAGTTGGATGATAACCCATTCCGATATAAGATTGAAAAACTTTGTTTTTTGCTGCAATTTTTTCTAAACCTTCAAGAAATTTATATTCTGATAATGGAGCGTCAAGTTGTAATTTATTCTTTAATCTGATATTCGCGGGGATTGTTTCATTTATTAATGTATCAAGTGAATCAATTTCAATCTCTTTTAACATAGCAGCGGTATCAGTTTTATTTGTACCATTGTGTCTGCTCACAAATTTATCTGGATGCTGGAAGAAGTTCATATTTAAGAATCTTTCATTTAATTCTGTTCAAGAAGTTTTGTTCAGTAAAATCTATAAAAATTATACGTTGAAATTTAAACATTTTAAAGGAGACATTGTTTGCAATTTAAAGAGTTTGTAAGAAGAAATTTATGCGGTTGAAGATGAAGCGATGAGTTTCATTGCAGCGTGGGCGGCATTTTGTTCGGCGCTTTTTTTATTACGCCCCTTGCCCACTCCAAATTCTTCTCTGCCTATCGTCACTTTGATTGTAAAAATTCTGTTGTGCTGCGGTCCTTCTTCTCTAACAACTAAATAAGTTGGAATTTCCATATGGTTTGCCTGAGCGTATTCGAGAAGCTGGCTCTTGTAATTCTCATCAATCAAATATACGCCTTCTTTAATGTTTGGCGCAATGATTGTTTTATAAATAAACTTACTTGAAGCCTCAAGACCACTTTCGAGATAAATAGCGCCGATAAAAGCTTCGAGCGCATCGCAAAGCACTGTTTGAGACCCGTTTAAAAAAGTGTGGGATAAGTTTTTGCTAATAAGAAGAAAATCCTGAAGTTTTATTTTCTCTGCAGCCTCGGCAAGTGTTAGCCGGTTTACAAGTTTGGCTCTAATTTTTGTTAAAAAACCTTCGTCTTTTTCGGGGAATGCATCAAAGAGATACTCGGCAACTACAAGGCTTAGAACAGAGTCGCCAAGAAATTCGAGCCGCTCGTTTGAAAATTTAAATTCTGTGTTTTGTTCTAAAAAAGAACGATGCATCAGCGCCTGGATAAACTGGGATTTATCCTTGATAGAAATACCGGCAAGTTGTTCCAACCTGTGAAACTTTTCGGGAGTAAAAACTTTTGCTATTAGCTTTTCTTGTTTTTTTTCTTCCCGCTGTTTTAATTTATCAAGCAGCCAGGAAAATAAATTAGGCAAAGTTATTCCTCAAACTTTTTAAATAGTAGTGAAGCGTTATGTCCGCCAAATCCAAATGTATTGCTAATTGCAACATCAATTTTTCTTTTGGTTGGTTGATGCGGGCTGTAGAATAAGTCGCATTCTGGATCAGGATTATCAAGATTAATCGTTGGCGGAACAATATTATTTTGAATTGCTAGTATTGCGGCAATAGCTTCAATACTTCCTGCAGCGCCCAATATATGTCCGGTCATAGATTTTGTCGAGCTAACTGCCAACTTATAAGCATGCTCTCCAAAAACAGTTTTGATTGCCATAGTTTCATTAACATCATTATACGGTGTTGATGTGCCATGCGCGTTTATATAATCAACATCTGTCAATTGAATTCCGGAATCTCTTATTGCTTCTCTCATCGACCTAACTGCGCCTTCGCCGCCCGGAGCCGGAGCAGTAATATGGTGAGCGTCGCCTGTTAAACCTATGCCGCAAATTTCAGCATAAATTTTTGCGCCTCTGTTTGTCGCATGAGTTAATTCTTCAAGCACCATAGCGCCTGCGCCTTCGCCTATAACAAAACCATTGCGGTCTTTATCAAACGGACGCGAAGCTTCTTTATATCTGTCGTTCCAGGTTGAGAGTGCACGGAGTGAATTAAATCCTGCGATACCCATTTCGGTTACAGCCGCTTCAGAACCGCCGCACATCATTAAATCGGTGCTTCCTCTTTGAATTAACATAAAAGCATCTGCAATTGCATGAGATGAAGTAGCGCATGCAGAAGTGGTTGCGTAATTGGGACCCTTCAAACCAAAGCGAATAGAAATTTGACCTGCTGCAATATCCGAGATCATCATCGGAATAAAAAACGGACTAATCTTTCGAGGATTTTTTTCCTGGAAATAAATCCAGAATTGCTGTTCAAGCGTGGTCATTCCGCCAATACCGCTTCCAAAAATGACTCCGAATTTTTCTTTATCAACAGTTTCAAGATTATTACCGGAATCCTTCATAGCCATTTCAGCAACAGCCATAGCATACTGCGTAAATAAATCCATCCGCCTGACAGCTTTTTTATCTATATAATCTTCCGGTTTAAAACCCTTTATTTCCGCGGCAAACTTTGTATCGAAGTTTGAAGTATCAAAACGGGTTATTAAATCTACTCCGTTGCGGGCTTCTATTAATCCCTTCCAGTATTCTTCTATACCAATACCGATAGGAGTTATTGCACCTAACCCGGTTACAACTACCCTTCTTTTACTCATATTGCCTCCAGCCAAAAAATTTCTTTGCGGTTAATGAAGTGAAATAAAGTCGAGAAAATAATTATCTTCCCGACTTTAAATAAACAACTAACCAAGTTTTTCTTTTAAGTACTTTACAGCATCGCCAACAGTACCTATTTTTTCGGCGTCTTCATCAGGAATGGAAACCTGGAAAGCACTTTCAAATCCCATTACGAGTTCAACGATATCTAAAGAGTCTGCTCCAAGATCGTTTGTAAATGAAGCTTCAGGTGTAATCTGAGAATCTTCAACACCTAACTTGTCCATGATGATCTCTTTTACTTTGGCTTCAACATCCATAGTGTATCTCCTATATGTTTATGATTTTGATAAGAATAATTTAATTAAAAATAATCAGATTTCTAAATTTTTTTTTACATTGTCATTCCGCCGTCAACGGCAACTACCTGACCGGTAATGTAGCTGGCATCATCGCTGCAAAGGAACGCAACAAGCCTTGCAACGTCTTCGGGAGTCCCCATACGGCGTAACGGAACGTTTTTTAGCAATGCTTCTTTTTGCTCTTCATTTAACGCTTTTGTCATATTAGTTTGAATGAAACCGGGGGCAACCGCATTAACAGTAATATTTTTCCCGCCAAGTTCTTTAGCCATCGATTTCGTAAATCCAATAACGCCTGCTTTTGATGCCGAGTAATTTGCCTGCCCGGCATTGCCAACAACTCCAACAACCGAGGCGATATTAACTATTCTACCATAACGCTGTTTTATCATCGGTCTTAATGCAGCCTTAGTATAGTTAAACACACTTTTTAAATTTGCGGAAATTACTTTATCAAACTCTTCTTCAGTCATTCTTAAGAGTAAATTATCTCTTGTAATGCCGGCGTTATTTACAAGAATATCTACTCCGCCCATTTTATCTATTGCTGCCTGTATAGTTATTTCGGCATCGAGCAAGGAAGATGCATCTGCTTTTATTGCAAAAATATTTGTGTCAGCAAGTCCAAATTCTTTTTGAAATTCATCAGCGCATTCATCGCAGTTGTTATTTGCAAACACAATATCCGAGAATAAAATATCGCTGCAATACCTTGTAGCCAGTTCTTTAACGATTGCTTTTCCTATACCGCGTGATGCGCCGGTAACAATGGCTCTTTTAGTTTTTTGTGCCATTAACTTCTCCAATCATAATTTTGTTCAAATAATGTTCTCTATAATCTTCAAGTTCAGCAAAATCTTTTTCTCCAAAAAAATGAAGAAGTTCTTCGCGGCATGCCTCATAGATAGTGGTTTGCACTCCACCCTGTTTGTTGCATACTTTTAAGCGGTCTATATGTTCATCATCTATAGTTAGTGAACCTTCGTAAATAGTAAGCGGAAACAATATACAATAAAGCGGTTTGTATTTCCACTTATAGGCGCCTTCTTGCATTGCTAATTTTTGAAGACTGCACAGACCATCTTTATCTAAGAAGGTACACTTGCCGTTTATAACATTGGTACCAACGGCAACACCCGATTCAAAATCTTCATCTTCCTCCGGAGCTTCAAACCAATCCTTAATTTCTTTAGATTGTGTTTCATCCATCAATGGAAAAATTTTTTCTTTTATGGATAGAATAAATTGGTTTTCTTTTAAATCAGTATAAACGCCGTAATGGCAGCACTCACCATTACATCTGCAATTAAAAGGAAATGTAAAAATTAAAGGATCAATAAGAAGACCCTTGATCTCTTTTGTAAAACTATCGGTAGAAAATTTTTCGCTCATTAAAGGTATTTCTCCACGTCGGTATATTTATCTATACCGAAACATTTAACATCAGGATTTATTCTTTTCAAAAGTCCTTGAAGCACCTTGCCAGGACCAATTTCATAAAACTCTTCAACACCGTCGGCAATCATATTTACAATGGTTTCTTCCCACCGTACAGGAGACGTTACCTGCTTGTAAAGCATATCAGATATTTCATCTTTTGCTTTTACCGGTTTTGCAGTAACATTTGCATACACCGGAAAACGCGCATCAAAGATGGAAGTATTATTTAAAGTTTCTTTTAATTTTTCTTTAGCAGGAAGCATCAGAGGAGAATGAAACGCGCCGCTCACAACAAGCTCTTTCACCATCCTGGCGCCTTTAGCTTTACAAATCTCCATGCCTCTTCTAACACCATCAATTGAACCGCTTATTACAACCTGACCCGGCGAGTTAAAATTAGCGCTTTGCACTATACCCGCTTCGGAAGCTTCTTTACAGCATTCATCAACCGTAGCGGGCTCAAGTCCTATTACTGCCGCCATCGTTCCTCTTTGTTCTATCCCTGC
>MNYQ01000153.1 GCA_001873185.1 Ignavibacteria bacterium CG2_30_36_16
ATTATGTTATAGAAACTATTAATTGGAATAAATCGGTATTTAAAAGTAAATATAATAATCATCCAATGTTAATTTGGGCTCCATACCCGGGGGAAGAATATGTGGATGAATATAAAATTTACAGAAAATGGGAATCAGCCGGTTTTGAATTAATAGGCAGCGCAAGTAATGAAGAATTTGTTTTTGTTGATAATGAATTAGAAATAATTAAACCCGATGGTGAGATTCCTAAAAACGCACAATATTATGTTGTTGCATATTTTGATAGAAGTGATTCGGGTCCATCAAACCAAATAGAATACTATGTAGATAAAGCCGGAAAAATTGCCGCCGCTCCGGAAAAAGTATTTAGCTATAATTTAATGCAAAACTATCCCAACCCCTTCAACCCAATTACAACAATAAAATATTCAATTGCCAAGCCGGAGTTAGTAACATTAAAAGTTTACGATATTCTCGGAAGTGAAATAGCAACTCTAATTAACCAAATAAAAACAGCGGGCAATTATGAAGTTAGCTTCAACGCTTCCAATTTAGCAAGCGGAATGTATTTGTACAAACTTACTGCAGGAAATTATACTAAAGTTCAGAAGATGATTTTAATGAAATAATTTTCGCCTAAGTTCTGTTTATTCCTCAAGCCGTCCGTTAGCTAACGGATAAAAAACGGGCGGTTTTTTTTTGCACCGCATTATGGCGGATTAACTCCTAACGCGGCAAATCCGTTGGCTAGCGGAAACATGACAATACTATCTAGATCACTCAATTTAGGTTTACATTATCAAGAAGCATAAAATCATTTGTTTTGAACGATGCATGTTCAACCATATTTTTATTTTCAAAAGCGCATGCTTTCAAGAGCGGACAAACAAGACAAAGTGGTTTAGCCGGTTTACATATCTCTCTGCCAAGCCTGATAAGATTCGTATGGAACTGATGTGCAATTTTTTCGGGCATTATTTCTTTCAACAACCAAAATGTTTTATCGGGTGTCGAAGCGCAAACTATTCCTAATCGGTTTACCGTGCGGTGAACGTGTGTGTCCACGGGGCAGATGTTTCGATGAAGAGCAAAAAGTAAAACACAACTCGCTGTTTTAACGCCTACACCGCTGTAGCTTGAAAGTTCTCTTATAATTTTTTCATCAGATTCGGCGGTTAGAAAATCGAGTGAAATTACTCCTCTTTTTTCGAGAAGTGAATTTAGAAAATTTTTTATAGTAGCAGATTTCTGTTTGCCAAGCCCGGCAGCCCTAATTTCTTTTTCAATTTCTTCCTTAGTAAGATGAGCAACTTCTGTCCAATTTTTATATTTCTTTTTTAAAGATGTAAAAGCCTTGTATGAATTTTTATCGTTCGTATTTTGAGAAAGAATAGTTGCAACAAGCATATCCACCGGATTGGGCGGAACAGTCTGCCTAAGCGGAACTCCAAACCGTCTGATCAGCAGTTTGTTTATCTTCTCAATTTTTTTCTTAGTTTTCCTCATAAAAAGAAGAGGTTGTTTTAATTAAAACAACCTCGTTATTAATTCTTTCTAAATAAGTCACCTTATGCAAAAATTGTAGTATCCGTTAGTTAACGGATAAAAAACAAAAGATTGCTTCACTCGAAGATCCGTTGACTAACGGACAATGACTTTTTCAACTTTTGGGACAGCCCCTTACTCTATAATGAAATTGCGTAAAGTTAATAAATAAATTAAAACTTCATTCCAATATCGACAAACTGAATATTTTCCAATCTGCCGTAATCAGCCCAGCCGTAGTTTATAAACACAGCAAACTGATCGCTAAATTTGTAATTAAGACCGCCGCCAAAAGTTAATCCCTGCTCGCTGTCTCTTAAGAACAATGATTTATATCCTGCACGGAGGAATATTATTTCATCGTAACCAACTTCGAGTCCGGAGTTAACATATTCTGTGTTGTCATTTGGATGTGTAGCATCAACTGCCGCCGTTACGCGGATATATCGAGAACGAATAACATCCATAGCAAGACCGATACGGAAAGTGAGAGGAATATCAAACTTACCGCTTTCATAACGCGCTACTACATTATTAGGACCTGTATCCGGGTCATCATTCGGATCGTAGTTGAAGAGAAGTTCACGTCCATCAAGCTGCATTTTAGAACCAAAGTTTGATACGCTTGCGCCTATTACTAAATCATTAAACGGAGTTATATAATAAGTGCCGATATCAAGTGCGAATCCATTTGCGCTTGTGTTCCAAATTGCCTCGCGAATGTACTTTGCCTGGAAACCTATCGCAAAATTTTCAGTTAACTTTTTTGCAAAACCGATCCCTATCGCAAGTGAAGATGCATCCCAAACGCGTCCATCTCCTTCGGGAAATTCAAAAGTTCGAACTTTATCTTCGGGAACTCCGAGAGAAGTTAAACTCATAAACAACACGCCGAATTCTTCAAGATTAATTGAAGCGGCGGCAAAGTCATAACTAATACTTGCAAGCCACTCGGCGTGGTTAAACGTTACCTGGGCTCCTTCTTTAGTATGTGCGATACCTGCCGGATTATAATAAACCGAGTAGATATCGTTGCTCATTGCTGTATAAGCGCCGCCCATTCCAATGGCGCGGGCGCCGGCGCCTATCTTTAAGAACTGAGCTGCGGTTGTACCAACCTTTGATGTGCTTCTATCAAGCTGCGCGTAATTCACGGCTGATAGGCACAATGCAAAAGTCATAATAGTAAAAATAAATTTTTTCATATTTCAATTTTCCTTAGTTCGATTTTTTCAAACATCCCCGGCTCAATGTTGAGCCGGGACGAATCAAAATTATTTAATAACAGCAAACCTGCCAATTTTTTCACCAACACCGGGCGCATCAACGTGATAGATATACACGCCGTAAGCAATCCGCTGCCCCTCGTTGCTTAGTAAGTCCCAGCCTGCAATACTCGAATTATCATCTTTTTCTATGGTTTGAACTAATTCTCCAAGCAGTGTGTAAATTCTAATTGTGCATTTGGGCGGAAGATTACGGAACTGAAGTTCGCGATCGCCTCTCTGTGTAACTGTGCGCCCCGGATTTTCCGAAAGACTGAAAGCCACGTAAGGGTTCGGAACTACATAAATATCATTAAGATTTTGCGTCGCAGTTCCCGCTTCAAATTTAACTTCCTTAGACTGCAGAAAGTAAACATCTCCAGCTTGAAAAGGTTTTTTAGTTTTAATAAGATAGACATCGCCATTCTGCGGATAGATCGGTGTTATACTTGAGTCAGGCAGTTTAAATTCTACCTGATAAGTAGTTGTTGCGCCGGCAGCGTTTGTCGGTCTTAAGATTATAGGCATCGTAGTTTTCCACTTCGAAAGCGTTTTGGTGCCTGTTGGAACAAATACGAAATAACTTGCCTTCACATTATCAGTCAGGTTCCAGATAGTAAACGGCGTTACTATTTTTATTGATCCGAGGTTAGTAATAGATGTGTCGCCAGGGTTTAACCACCCGCCCGTTGCGGTTGTATCAAATCCCGTCCATCTAATTTCCCAATCGGCGCGGTATCTAACTTTAGGGCTGCCGGCAGAAGGTGGAAATTTAATTGTATCAATTAGGTTAGTACCGGAATTGTTTATAATAAATTTAGATGCATCGTGATTTATTCTTAGTGAATCCATCTGAATGTAGAGTCTCATACCGTCAAATGCGGCATTACCATCCTCACCTTGTACTCTATTACTGTTAAAGACAGGGTAATAGCGATATGTAACTTTATATTTATTTCCAGCGGGCAGCGCCCCGATTTTTGCACCGCGAATTCTTCCTGCTTCATCATTTAACACATATTTTGAAGCATCAATCGGATTGCCGCCATCATCGTACAACACAAAACTTGAAGTTTGAATATTCTGCTTTGTTAATGAAACGAAGACAGTATCTTTTGAAATAAATGTTTCTTCAATCCCGGTCGAATCTAAAACGCTGTAAGTTTCTGGAGCGGAGAATGAAATTACATATTCTTTATTTCTCACTTTTAAGTCATCCAAAACTTTTACGAACACACTGCCTGTTGAGTTACCGGTAATCTGCTGCGGAATTCCTCCAACGCCCGCCTCAGCGTTTTGAATACCAACTCCAAGCGGATTCGGAGTAATTTCAACAGTGTTAACATCAAACTGAAGCTTACCTGTAATGGCATCGCTCGAAATGGAGGCTTGCGTTTCAGACGGAGGAACGCCAAACTTAATTGAACCGCCATCATAAGCAACAACGGCATAGTAATATGTAATACCGTTTAACACAGTTGAATCAATATACTCGTGCACAAGCCCGGTATTGCTGCCGAGATAAAATTTTACCGCACGCCCAAGATATTCCACAGGATGAAAGCCTGAAAGAGAATCTACAAGATCGAATTGAGCGCGTCTGCCTGTGTTTTGATCGAACAGAGGCTGCCCGAGAAATGGAACGCCATTAGCGTCGGTAATTGTGTAGACATCCGAAAATGTATAATCGCGGCTTCTATAAATTTTATAACCCTGAAAATCGAAGCCTCTTGTAAATGGATCGAAAGAATTTTCTGAACCTGCATCCCAGTATAAAGTTACTCTTCCATCGCCAGGCACTGCGGTAACAACTGGTTTTTCCGGCGGCTTAGCAAAGCGGTAATCAGATTCGAGAACGCGTGTTGAAGTTTCTGCATTTAAAACAAGGTCATCCAGGTTATCACCAAAAAGAATAGCCATCGAAAAACGCTGTGCTTCTTTTCTTTCTAAACCAAGCGGACCGGTACCGAAGTTGAAAATATTATCACCGGGATTCTGCAAATATTCCTGATTAGGATCGATAGTTTCTGAAGATAACCAATCCCACATCAACTGAACATCTTTAGGAAACGCGCTTCCGAATAACACTGTATGAAATGAGGTCAAGCCCAATTGATCAGATTCAGAAACATCTCTTTGTCCGAAGTTTGGTTCTGAACCAGCCCAGAGATAACCGGGTAATCGTTCGTCGTTAAGTGGTTCACCAACTTCGTACTTTAAATTATCATTTACATCAAGATAAAAAGCTTGTGAGGGTTTACCGTCACCTTCGCCATAATCAGGACCGGGATAATTTGGTGAAGTCGGCGGAATACCATCGATACCAATATCGTCTTTTTCAGCATCCCAATCGCCATCTTCATCGCCAGACCATCTTGGTCTTGGCTCACCATACACAGCGGTGAACTTTGCTAAATTATAAATGTTCGTATTTAACGGGTATGAAACTCCATCTATAAAATATCCGGCGCTGTTATAGGGCGATTCGTTCAGCAGACCATCATCATCATTGTCTAGTGCGTCGATACTGTTAGTTGGTGATTCAAGGAATTTCCATCCGAAATATCCTGCTCTTCTGCCGCCGTCGCCTGTCATATCTTCATCCCAGGCGTAAACCATACTTCTTGCTCTTTGGGGATACGGATCGGCAAGAACACCTGCGGGCGGTATAAAAAATGCGCGGTCATCGCTGTAGTTGTTTGCGCCGCCAACGTGAGGGTCTCCCTGCATACCAAAGTATAAAAGAGGAAGGTCTTTTTCGCTTGAGTTAGTCATGTTATAAATTAGGAAGATAATATCTTCCGCTAAAGGATTATTAAACTGAAGAATCCTCACTTCAGCATCCATACCAAGCCCTCGTTTGCTCGAATCACTCGGGAAAGGATAATAAGGGAATTCAATATTTGTATAATCGTCCATTACAAAGTAAACTTCTTCATCGGGCGCAGTAGCCTGGTCGCCAAGGAATGCAGGCCAAAGATATTTACCGACGCTTGCATTGTACCATCTTTCGGGCCACGAATCCGGCTTGCCATCTCCATTGGCATCTTGCGCATTAAGTGTTGCGATTGCAATCGAATTAGGATCGCTAAAACCGGGCTTAGGCAGCCAGCCCCATTTATCTTTTCCGTCGGGAGAATATGAACCTTGAGATGGCAATACGTAAGAATCACTTACGATATTAAGTGTATCAACCGAACCATCGTTCCTAACCGTAGTAACCTGACCTGCAGCAAGCGGTCCAAATTCATAACCGTAACCTAATCCCTGCCAAACAAGATCGCCAACGCCGCCGAGGGTGTTTGGTTTACAGATTGATCCGTAATTATAAACTACGGTCTTAACTTTATTTCCGCTTATTATAACTTCTTTAATTGCTGTTTGATCGCCGTGTGCTTTAAAGATTCTTCCGGGTCTATACAGATCGCCGAAAATGCGTTCCATGTCAGCTTGCGAAAGAGTTTTTGTGTTCCAAATTTCAGTGGGCTTTTCTTGAGCTAAAGCAGCAACTGAAAGAAGCAATGCGGCTATCAAAAAAAGAATAATTTTTTTATTCATTATAATTCCTTAATTCTTGTTTCTAATTAAACAAAATTGAAAAGCCCAAACGAATTTGTCGGGGTCTGTTAAGACGTTCCGGGCGGTTTGAGTAATAGTTTTCTATTTGATCAATACCAAATAAACCGGGATCGCCGTTCTTAATTCTGTTCTTAATTTCATTAAACTGATTTGCTTGAAGTGTCTGTTCTACGTTTGATAAAGCTCTTCCCGAACTTGGATAAACAAAAAGTTCGTTTGCAGTGTCGAATAAATTTTCAACCTGTACAAAGAAAGAATACTTCAACGAACCAAGTGCAAAATATTTTTCGAGTTTTAAATCAGCATTCCACTGCAAATTTTGGATTGACGAATTTTGCTCATATCTAATAGCAACTAAATCAGAAGGCAGCAGAGGAGTATAAGGGGAACCTGTTTGGATGTTAAATATAAGCCCGATTGCCCAATCTTCAGGTTCACTTACCGTAACCGTTCCGTTAATAACATGGCTTCTGTCAAAACTGAGAGGAACAAGAAATGTTTCAGTTTGTTTACCTGCAGCTTCGCTAAAGAATAATTCATCTGTAGAATCTGTTCTGTTACCTTCAGCAATAGAGAAAGTATAATCGAGGCTTGCTGAAAAGATGCTGCCCGGCGTTCTTCTTTTTAAGAACGAAAGAGTTATACCGCGGGTATTAGCGTAAGCAAGGTTTGTTAACAAACTATACTCACGGCCTGTATTTGTATAGATTGTTTGAGTATAAATATAGTTTGAAACATCTTTATAAAATCCTGTCAAATCAAATTTAAAATCTTCTGTTAACTGCTGCTGCAATCCCATTTCGTACTGCACAGATTTTTGAGGTTCAACATTTGGATTCCCGAATGTAGGCACTTCGCCAAAGTTGGTTACATAATTAGAAGGATTACTGTAAAGTGACGAGAGCGATCCGGTTTGATAAAAATGCCCGTAAGAGAATCTTATTACTCCTCTATCAGTAATAGGATATGAAACGCTTATTCGGGGAGAGATTGTATGTTTAATTTTAGAATCGATGTTATACACAGTGATAAATCCGGCGAGTGAATCAACAAGATTTCTTGAGATGTTGGGGTTATACTGCGATGCCGGATCGAACATTTCGTAACGAACTCCAGCGTTCAGAATTAATGTGGAAGCTAATTCTATCTTGTCCTGAAAGTATGCCGCTAATTGAGTTGGTTTCTTTCTATAATAAGTGTAAAGAGCAGGGTTATCAGAAGGCTTACGGCGTATTACTTCTAAATTGCTATCGTACAAATAATCGGAATAATTTAAATTGCCGATTGTTCCATCACTATTTTTCTTTACAATTTCAACCGAGTAGCCTTCAAATTCAAGATCGTGGAGTCGCAATTCAAAACCGGCTTTAAGTTCGTGTGAAGTAAATGCCTGGGCAACAATATCACCCTTTACGCCGATAGTTTTTGTAGTTCTAAATTGTCTATAATTATCAGTACCGCCTGAAAGGAAAAATGTATTGCCCACCGAGCGTGCGAAAACGTTGGATGGCAAATAACGCTTATCATTCACATCATCGTATAAATAATAATTAGCATTATTATAACCATAAGAACCTTTTAAGGTATAAAAAACTTTATCGCTAAGTGTGTGTGTAATATCTAATGATTGTATAAGCCCGTCGGAATAGTTAGTGCCTCTTCCGTCGGGATTATATTTCCAGGAATTGCTGTAGCTTTGAGATTGTCCTTTATCATAAACAGCTTCATATTTTAATTTAAATCTCGGGCTAATCCTAAAACTTATATTTCCTTGAAGATTCCAACTTTCGGATGGATTCATCGCAACCAATCCATTGTCTCCCGTGGGTGAGCCAATAAGACTATCGTTGTCATCGAAATATGGATTAAAATAATATGGATCTAAATTCTTTCCGTTTCTTATATCTGTACTTTTGAAATTTTCTCGAGATAGATATGAATCGGTAGGATTATATAATCTTCTACCGTAATAAGTCCCTTTAAAATTTTCATAAACACCGGACAAATAAAATCTTGTGTTGCTAATCGCCGGGATTGGTCCGCCAAGTGTTGCTTCGAGGCGGGATTTATTAAGCGGATCTAAATCTTTAATTCCGGCTTTTTCAAAAAGATTTGTACGACTTGTAAGATAATCACCTGCATAGCTTCTTAAACTAAACGAGTAATTTTCCCCGCCTTCTTTCGTTACATAATTAACAACTCCGCTAAGTGCATTACCGTACTGCGCGCTGAATGTGCCGGTAGAAACAGAAACTTCTTGAACTGCATTAACAGCAACACCGATAGCTCTCTGATTTGCATACGGATCATTAACAGAAATTCCGTTGAGCGTAAATGCAATCTCATTTCCATAACCGCCTCTAACGTGAAGCTGTCCGTCGTTGCCCTGTACTACGCCGGCTTGAAGACGGATAACATCGGAGATTTGATCAACAGGCAATTCCTTTAAGGTTTCCTGCGTAATTGCTACTGTAGGATTTGTTAAATCCTGACGGATCAATGGATTTCTTTCTCCCTGAACAATTACAGCAGGTAGATCGATAGCTCCGGTTGAAAGTACAAAATCAAGTCTTGTTGTAAAATCTACATTCACCCTAACATTTTCAACCGACACTTTTTGATAACCCACAACTGAAGCAGTAACCGTATATAGCCCCGGTTTAAGGTTGAGGATGCTATAATTACCGTCAACATCTGCTGCGGCGCCTTGATTAGTTCCTTCAACAAAAACATTTGCAAATGGGATAGTTTCGCCGGTAGATTTATCGGTAATTTGTCCGCTAATTTTCCCGGTAGTCTGAGAAAAAGTAAGCGTATTAAAAACTATTAAGGTTAAAAACGTGATCGAAAGTAAGCGAAACTTACTCATCAAAAACCTCATGTATTAATTATAAGATAAGCGACTATATTAGTCTATTAGTTACTAAAACGACATTATATTAATAAAAAATATTGATGCCAAGATTCCCTCTGAAATTTAATTGGGCAAAAATAAGAAGTTATTGTTAATGATAAAACTAATTTTAAAAAAAACTTACTTTATTTTTTTGAATAAATCTCCTTACGCAATATGATATTCAAATTTTGTCGGGGCTGCCCCAAAAGTTAAAAAAGTCATTGCGATCGAGTCTTCGAGTGAAGCAATCTTTTGTTTTTAATTCAAAATTGAAATCACTTCTACCGGCAGCCGCCAATTTGCGAGCGGTTAGTTATTAAATATTAATTTGTAAACAGATCGCTCCAACGGAGCTCAATTTCATTGGCTGTTTCATTTCTACAAACAGTTCGCCCCGATGGGGCTTGGCTTTAGTAATTATCATTTTTTCTACAAACATTTCATTATTTAGAAAATGAATAATGTTTTGTATAACGGCTGTATTCTCATATTTTATTAGCTCCGTAGGAGTTTTCTGTTTGTAGAAAGAATAAGAAAGAAAAT
>MNYQ01000165.1 GCA_001873185.1 Ignavibacteria bacterium CG2_30_36_16
TTCGCACAGTTTGGGAAAACTCTGCCGATGGGATGAGGCTTACAAATTCAGACGGTATAATATTGATGGTAAACAAAGCCTTCTGCAAACTTGTTGACATGCAAAAATCTGAACTTGAAGGGAAAGCGTTTGAAGTTGTTTATAGAATTGATACAAGAGAACATATTTCACAAAGTCACAAAAAAAGTTTTTCTCTCAGAGATTTTGAATCGTATTTTGAACGGGAATTAATACTTTGGAACGGTAAAAAATATTGGTTCGAAGTTACTAATTCCTTTATTGAAATTGAAAAACAGCCGGCAATGCTGTTGAGTATATTTAGAGACGTTACTCAGAGAAAATTAGATGAGTTTGAATTGAGAAAACTTTCGGAGGCTGTTGAACAAAGCCCGGCATCAATAGTTATTACGAATATTGATGGCAGTATACAGTATGTTAATAAATCTTTTTCGGAAATTACCGGTTATCGATTGGATGAAGTTGCCGGTAAAAATGCGAAAATTTTATCATCCGGTAATACGACAAAAGAAGAGTATCAAAATCTTTGGGAAACCATTTTAGCCGGTAAAGAATGGCGGGGTGAATTTTTAAATAAAAAGAAAAATGGCGAACTGTTCTGGGAAGATGCGATAATAAAAGCGATAAAGGATAAAGACGGAGAGATAATAAATTTTCTCGCTGTGAAAGAAGATATCACTTTAAAGAAAAAAGCTGAACAGAAAATTCAGTTATTAGCTCATTCACTCGAAAGTATAAGCGAGTGTGTTTCTATCACTGACACAGAAAATCATTTGCTTTTTGTTAATGAAGCATTCATTAAAACTTATGGTTACACAAAAGAAGAATTATTCGGACAGAACATAAGTATCGTTAGCCCTGCCGAAGGCTTGCGAGTCAATAATAAACAAATTTGTTCCAGCACATTGGCGGGGGGGTGGAGAGGCGAAGTACTAAATAGGAGGAAAGATGGCGCTATATTTCCAATTTCCTTATCTACTTCGGTTGTGAAGGACAATGATGGTAATCCAATAGCGCTTATTGGAGTTGCATCCGATATAACCGATATGAAAAAATCGAGAGAAGAATTAATTTCTGCAAAAGATAAAGCTGAAAATGCTAATAAGCTAAAAACAGAATTCCTTGCTCAAATGTCGCACGAAATTAGAAGTCCGATGAATGTAGTTTTAAGTTTTTCAAGTTTAATTAAAGATGAGTTAGCTGAAGTTCTCACACCCGAACTCGTTGACTGCTTTAAGGCGATTGATAATTCCGGCAGGAGACTCATACGAACCGTGGACTTGATCTTAAATATGTCTGAAGCACAAATGGGCACATACGAACCTACGTGGTCGAATGTGGATTTAATAGCTGATGTAATTGAAAATATACAACTCGAGTATATTAGCCTCGCAAAACGAAAAGGGTTAGAATTTAATTACAAAACAGAAGTTGAAGAAGCTGTCGTTTTGGGGGATCATAACAGTCTCAATCAAATTTTTGTGAACCTTGTTGATAACGCCATTAAATATACTAATGAAGGGAAAGTTGAAATAATTGTTGACCGTGACAACGATGACAATTTGCGTGTAACTGTAGCTGATACGGGTATTGGTATTTCCGAAGAGTTCAAGAAAAATTTATTTGAACCATTTATGCAGGAAGAGAGAGGTTATTCGAGAAGATTTGAAGGAAATGGACTGGGTTTGGCGCTGGTTAAAAAATATTGCGATATGAATAAGGCAGAAATCAGAATCGAATCTGAGAAAGGGAAAGGAAGCAGCTTTATAGTTACGTTTAATTCGGAAGTGAAAAACTGAGAATTAACAAAGTAGTGCAAATATACCGTGATGATTTATATTTTTTTTCTAAAATGGATCAAGCCCTTTGGGATTTTTTGATTGACTCTCGTCCAAACTAATCTAGTTGGATGTCTTTTACTTTTTACTTTCAACTTGTGTTTTACAGTTTTATAAATTTTAATTAAACAGATGAAGATGTTCGAATATCAAAACACAAATCGTTTCTTTGCGATGGTTACCGGCAAAATGGAGGCGCTTTGCGAAGAAGAAATTAAAGAACTCGGCGGAACAAATTGTGAACAAACTTACCGCGGTGTTTATTTTAATGCCGATAGAGAAACGCTATACCGTATCAATTACAAATCGAGATTATTAACACGGGTGCTTTCTCCCCTTGCAAGTTTTAAGTGCCATAATTCACAGGATCTGATGTCAATGGCTTCTCAGATAAAATGGGATTCCATGCTTTCGATAAATCAAACATTTGCAATTACAGCATCTTGCGCGAATAGTAAAGGCTTTACGAATTCACTCTATGCCGCTCAATGTTTAAAGGATGGCATTGCCGATTATTTTAGAGATAAGTTCGGCATTCGCCCGGATGTAAAAAAGGACAACCCGGATGTTCGTTTTAATATTCACATTGACGGCGTTGAAGCTGTAATTAGTCTTGACACTTCGGGAGAATCGCTTCATAAAAGAGGTTATAGATTGTTAAGCGGTGAAGCGCCGATGCAGGAAACTCTTGCAGCGGCACTAATCAAGATAAGCGGTTGGAACGGTGAACGCACATTGTGGGATCCGATGTGCGGATCGGGAACAATTTTATGCGAGGCATTAATGCATTACTGCAGGATCCCGGCTCAATTCCTCAGAACAAATTTTGGTTTTATGCACCTGCCGGATTTTGAAAGCTCTACCTGGCTGAAAGTGAAAACCGAAACTGATGAACAGATTAGAGAACTACCGCAGGGCATGATTAAAGGGAGCGATAAATCGGAGGAAGCTCTTTCGATATCTAAAAGTAATTTGAGCCGGCTGCCGAATAGTGAAAACATCGAATTAAAACTTACTCCGTTCCAGGAAGTCAACGAATTTGAAAATGGTATGATGATAACTAACCCGCCTTATGGAATTAGACTAAGTAATGCGCCTGATGTTAAGATTTTATTTAAAGAACTTGGTGATTTTTTAAAACAAAAATGCAGTGGAACTTCGGCTTTTATTTATGTAGGCGATACGGAATTGAAGAAATATATCGGACTTAAACCGACAAAAAAATATCCGCTTAATAATGCTAAATTAGAAGGGCAGCTTTTGAAAATAGACATTTATCCCGGAAGTAAAAAAAAGAAATACCAAACTGAAAGTTAAAATCAGCTTCAAGTTAAATTAATTCGATCGTGTGCTTTTGAGAAAATCGAAATAAAAATATCCACTTACAATAACTCCGAACGAAATTATTGTGCCCACAATAGAAACGCTGCTCGAAGAAAATTTTGAAACAAATGTTTGAGCAATTTTTTCAAAAATATCTGCTACTTGCAAACCAGGCTGGAAAGATGAATTCGGACCTGCTGCCGATATAATTTGTGCAAGAATATAGACGATTATTAATAAACTTATAACTACGAAAATGGATGCTACTGAAGCGATAAAAATACTATCTCTTCTGCGGGACTTGAATTTTTTATGCAAGCTGAGCATAAGTTTGGAGGTAAAATCAACAGCAGGAGAATCTTCTTTTATGTTTTTAAAACTAACAGAAGCCGCCTGTAAAGCTCTCAACTGGGTTTGAACATCGCGTGAGTTGTTTAACTCATCTTTAAATTCTTTTAATTCTTCGGAATTTAATTCGCCGTCAATAAAACGGTTTAATATTTCATCTGTAACTTTCATCTTAGTTCCTCAACAAGATTGTTCTGCACTATCATATCTCTTAAGATATTACGCGAACGATATAATAAAACTTTAATATTAGTAACGTTTAAATTCATAACATTGCTAATTTCTTCACAGCTCATTTCGTCAAGATAAAACATACTTACAACAGCAGCATTTTTTTCGGGCAGTCTATTAATTAATTCATTTACCATTTTTGCCGTATCTTCTTTTTCGTTTGAATGAATATCAAAACCACTCTTTAAAAATTCATAATCGTCGATTGACGACATCTCCATTTCTATTTTCCTTTTTTTAGTTGATAATCTGGTTAATGCAGTATTATAAACTATCCTATAAAACCATGTTGAAAATTTAGCTTCACCTTTAAAGTTTGAAAGCGCTTGAAATGCTTTTAAAAAGCTGTCCTGCAAAACTTCTTCAGCTTCCATATTGTTTTTTAACATTCTTTTTAGAAGTGAATAAGCTTTGTTTTTATAGCGGTCAACCAATATTGAATAGTCTGATTGGTTTCCACGTTTGATTGATTCGATTATTTCAGAGTCGGTTAATTTTATCATCCGTTTATTAGACCTCAACCATAAGTCAAAGGTTACAACAATAACACTTCTTCTATCTGAAAATACTTTGCCGCAGTTTCAAAAGCAATTTTAAATTTAATTTATTGTAACCTGCGCATTAGTTATTTAGTCAGAAGCAGTAGAGAACAAATTTTTATCCGGATTAAAATTATGTTGTTAAAATTTTAAAGAAAGGAATAAGTAATGAATCCAGGAATTATAGCTGTTTTTATCCCTATAGTCATAACATTGGTTACCGGATTAATTTTCGTAACATTTTTCTACTTCCGTTCCAGAGAAAAACAAATGCTGATAGAAAAAGGAATGGATGCCCAGACAATCAAATCTTTTTATGAAGAGAAAAAAGATAAATATTTAATGTTCAAAATCGGAATCGTTTCCATCGCTTTCGGGCTTGGTCTCGGGCTTGGTCTGATGCTCGAAGATTATACTTCAAAAGAATATTGGGTGCCGTTTTTAATCTTTTTATTCACTGGAATAGGATTTGTTGTAGGCAATATAGTAGTTAGAAAACTTGAAGATAAAAATATAGAGTGAGGATTAAACTAAAAAAGGCTGCTCAAATAAGCAGCCTTTTTTATCAAGACTCCTACATTTCAAGCCATCTTTCAGCATCTATAGCAGCCATGCACCCCGAACCAGCCGCTGTAATAGCCTGCCTGTAAACTTTATCCGTAACATCCCCGGCTGCAAAAACGCCATCAATATTTGTATGTGTTGTGCCCGGTTTAACTTTTAAATAACCGGTCTCATCCATATCAAGTATGTTTTTGAAAATGTCTGTATTGGGTTTATGCCCTATTGCCATAAACAAACCGTCGGCTTGCAGTTCCTGAATTGAGTGATCTTTAGTGTCCTCAAGAATAACTCCTGTCATTGTTTTGCGCCCGTTTTCTTCTTTACCGAGCACTTCTTTAATTATCTTACTTGTTACTAATTTAACTTTTGGATTTTTAAGAACGCGATCAAACATAATTTTCGATGCTCTGAATTCATCCCGCCGGTGAATAACAATAACCTCGGAAGCAAATTTTGTAAGGAAGTTCGCTTCTTCCATAGCTGTATCGCCCCCGCCAACAACAATTACTTTTTGGTTTTTGAAGAAAAACCCGTCGCAGGTTGCACAAGCTGAAACGCCATAGCCCATGTATTTACTTTCGCTTTCGATCCCGAGCAGTTTTGCCGAAGCGCCTGTTGAAATTATAACAGCATCTGCAGTGTAAACTTCGTCGTAAGATTTAATTGTAAAGGGACGTTTAGAAAAATCCACCTCTGTCACTTCCTTGTAAATTGATTTTGCGCCGAAACGCTCAGCCTGCTTACGCATAACATCCATCAATGCAGGTCCTTGAATACCGTTTTCAAAACCCGGAAAGTTTTCTACTTCGGTAGTGATAGTAAGTTGTCCGCCGGGCTGCATCCCCTCAAAAATAACCGGATTTAAATTTGCGCGTCCTGTGTAAAGTGCTGCAGTAAATCCGGCTGGTCCGGAACCAATTATTATAACTTTATGATGATTATCTGACATTATTTCTCCGTAGTAATATTTTAAATTGTTTTTTTCAAAGTTAATAAATGTACAACATTAAGATTCATTAAGTTTAGGTTAGATTCATTTTTATTTTAAAACGAAATTAGCGTTTCGCAATAATCCTTTAAGCTTAGCTCTTAAAATCGGACTATCTTTAAACCGCCGTTTAAATTCTACTCTGCTCATATTTTTTATTTCTTCCAGAGATAATTCACCATTACCAACATTAATAAATTCGTTAACATTTGTAAGTTTTGAAAACTTTTTATTCCACGGACAAACATCCTGACAGATATCACAGCCAAATATCCAGTTGTCGAATTTATCTTTAAACTTTTCAGGTATATCTCCCTTGTTTTCAATTGTTAAATAAGAAATACATTTATTTGCATCAACAACATAGTCGCTTACTATTGCGGATGTAGGACATTCATCAATGCAGGCAGTGCAAGAACCGCAATGATCAACCTCAGCGGCTGAATAATTAAACTCTGTATTACAAATAATATTAGCAATAAAAAACCAGCTTCCGTAATTGCGGTTAATTACGTTAGAGTGTTTCCCGAGCCATCCAAGTCCGGAATTAACAGCCCAGGCTTTATCCATTAAAGGTCCGGTATCAACATAACTTATAGCTTCGAAAGCTGGATTTATTTTTTTTAATAGTTTAATTAATTCATCTAATTTTTTCCAAATGATAAGATGATAATCCTTTCCCCAGGCATAACGCGAAACTTTCCCTTTACTTTTTTCGCCGGAATATTCTTCGGAAGTGTAATAATTTAAGCCGAGTGAAATAACACTTTTTGCGGTTGATAAAATCTCCTTAACGTTTTTTCTCCGCTCGGTATTTCTTTCCATGTATTTCATCCCGGCTTGGTAACCTGAATCGAGCCATTTTTGAAGTTTTAAAGTTTCATTTGTTAACTCAATTGCAGGCGAAAAACCAACCAATTCGAAGCCAAGATCATTCGCAGTTTTAACTACAACCATATTATCGAGCGATGAATGAGTCACCAGTTCATTTCTTTTTTTAATATTTTTACATAAACATCCCCATCAGCAACTTTAACCTGGTATGATGCTAAACCCCTATTTCCCGAAGGCATTATGCCATCTTTTAGTTGAAACTTCCATCCATGAAGAGGGCAGATAACACATCCTTCTTCAATAAAACCTTCATATATCAAGGCGCTATGCTGATGAGGACAAATATTACCGAGCGCATAAATTTCGCCGCCCACTTTGAATAGGGCAACTTCAATGTCATCTATCAAAAAACGTTTGCCTTCATTTTCTTTTAGAAGTTCATCGCGGCAAAGTTTTATGTGGTCATATAAGATTTCTTTATTCAAAATTTCTAAACAATTTATCTGTGGCTATTCCTTTATCAGTAAATTTAACGGTTGCATAAGCATTTACAGGATCGTGTTCAAAAAACAACTTCCAGTTTTCTTCCGCGGCTTTTTGAAGAATTTCTTTCTTCTCTTTGAGCGTCACAAGAGGCTGCAAATCATAACCCATTATATACGGAAGTCGGATATGTGCGGCAAATGGGAACAAATCACCACAAAAAAGTAAAGTGTCTGAAGCATCGTTTATTTTTATAATTTGCTGGCTAAAAGTATGACCGTTAATTATTTTAAAACTTATCTCATCATCAAAATTATCTTCGCCGTCTAAAAAATTGATAACTCCATTTTCTAACAGCGGTTCGAAATTTTCTTTTAGATAACTACCTTTGTCCCGATCGGATGGATTCATAGCCCAATCAAAATTTTTCTTTTGAACGTGATAAGTCGCATTTGAAAATGAGGGAATAAGTTTGCCGTTTTCAATTTTTGTTGAACCGCCTGTATGGTCAAAATGAAGATGGGTAAGGATTACGTCTGTAATATCGCCCGATGAAAAACCAAAATTTTTCAACGCCAGTTCAACTGCTGCAGGCTGCTGTTCAATTTTATAAATAGTTGTAGATTTTTGATCCCACTTCTCCCCCATACCGGTATCGATTAAAATTTTTTTATTGTCCGAAACAAGCAAAAGATTACGAGCAGCGAGTTTTGTCCGGTTAACTTCATCTGCCGGGTTTGTTTTTTCCCACAACGGTTTGGGAATAATCCCGAACATTGCTCCGCCGTCAAGATAAAAATAGCCCGTCTCGATAATGTAGAGTTTATATTTTCCGATGTACATCTTTTCTAAAATCCTTACGCAATTAGTCTGTCTTAAGTTAACGAAGATAAAACTAATTTTAAAGAAGTACTTTAACTTTCATATTCTAGTAGTTAACTATCGCAGACTGGCAGAACATTAGTTTAAATGTCACCTTACGCAGAATATTGAATTGAATTGCCACAATCTTTAGAGTTTGTGTTAATCCGTTAGTTAACGGACAATAAAAATCCCGCTTACGCGGGATTCTAATTGTTCGTTTTCGGTTTATTTTCCTGTGGGCTAAGGATTTTCACACGGTCGCTAAAAGTAGAGGGCGCTTTAGAAGCGCCCTCTGTTTCTTAAACTCTTTTAATCTTTAGCGAATTGTGATTGAAATCTGCTCATAACTGCACATCGTATAATCTTTGCCGCACCCTCTAAACCCGTACGGTAAGTATTAATTACAATATCGTAGTTAACTGGATCTTCAATATCTTTGTGAAAAAATTTTCGCACAAAATTTTTCCTGTCGGCATCATCTTTTTTTACCGCATCCAAAGCTTCCTTATGAGTAATATTGAAATGAGATTCAACATGCTTAACTCTTTCCTCAATCGGGGAAGTTAATCTTACGTGAAAAGCGAATGGATTATTTGCAGTAAGGAAGTTAGCGCCTCTGCCAATGATTACAACATTGCCCATTTGTGCAAGCTGCAAAATTGTTTCAAAAGTTTTGTGAATAAGCGCCCAAGTATCGGGTAGTCCTGTCATTAATTCATCTACCACAGAAGATACGGCAGTAAATTTATATTCTTCCATTATATTTGCAAGCGTTCGGGGAAGATGATGATCTTCAATTACCTTCTCAATTAGATTTTTGTCGAACGAAGTCCATTCCGGTGTGTTATTTTTTCTGAACGGTTTTAGTAAGTCTGTTAAACTTTCGCTAACAGTGTTTGCTCCAGCACCTGCCTGCCGGGATATTGTGATGCAGATTCCCTGCTCTATTTTTTCCTTAAGTTTCTCTTTCGTTTCCGATTGAGTAATGATATATCTTCTTGCTTTTTCGAAAGCGCCATGTACGAACATTGTAACCTCCCGTTTATTATGGTTAATAAATTAGGATACGGGATAAAATACTGATTCCTATGGCGAATTTAATCTTTTTTTACTTTTTAATAAAGTCTTTAAAACTAAAAAAGGACATCTTGAAATGTCCTTAATTAGTAAAGGAATAATCTCTTCCTTCCGCCATGAGTATAAAGCACTTAGCGGATTATGATTTGTTCAAATCCCAGCCGAAATTCCCGATTGCAAAAACTATAATTTAACCACCGCGTCAACAGGGCAAACACTAACACATTGCGGTTCCTCATGGAATCCCACACATTCGGTGCATTTGTCGGGTATTATATAGAAATAATCAGATGAGTAAAATCCTGTTGCCCCTGAAGGTGCCGCATCGTTCTCGCCATAAGTTTTTCCTTCCATCTCCCAATTAGAGCCGCCCTCGTAAATTGCATTATTTGGGCATTCTGATTCGCATGCGCCACAATTGATACATTCTTCAGTAATTCTGTAAGCCATTATTTTAACTCCTTATAAAAAATATTATTAAATGATTTCAAATTTAGTTTCTAATTGTTTACTAAAATTATGCCATCAGTTTTTGATACGAGTTAGAGAAAATATTAAGATTATTAATCGAGAATTAATTATTTAGAATTGAGTTGATAGAAAGGGGAAAATTTTTTTTTCATAAATGAGAATAAAAATAAATTTTCTCTTATTAACGGAATGAGAAAAGAGGCTGCTCTAAAGGCAATATTCTTGCTAACTGAGCTTGTCGAGATTAGCAATTTGAATTAAAAACCGCATTTCGACAAGCTCAATGCTCGGGCTATACTTCTATTGAGATAGCAACCATTCTTTTTTGAATTTATCTTCCGAGACTGTCGAGATATTCTTTTTTCTTAAGCAAAGATTCATTGTCTTCAACATGATTCGGATCCGGCACGCAACAATCAACCGGGCATACGGCTGCACATTGTGGTTCATCGTGGAAACCAACGCATTCGGTGCATTTATCGGGCGATATATAGAAGAAATCAGATGAGAAGAATCCCGCTGCACCGGAAGGAGCAGCATCTCCTTCTCCATATTTTTTCCCGGAAAGTTCCCATTCTGCGCCGCCTTCGTATATTGCCGTATTTGGACATTCAGGTTCGCATGCGCCACAGTTGATGCATTCATCGGTTATCATTATTGCCATAATTCATACTCCATTAGTTTTTAATTTCAGTAATACTTTAATGTATTATCATTTAGTGATTGATTAGCCAAATTTCTAAAAACAACAACCCGACTAAGCTAATTTTTCCATATTTTTTATTATCGGGTTATAATATTAACAATGTTCACCTTATTCGCAAGGCACAGGTTAATAAATTTATCTCTACCAACTACCGCTTGAGCCGCCGCCGCCAAAGGAGCCCCCGCCGCCGCTGAAACCTCCAAAAGATCCCCCCGAAGATGAACTGCCGCCCCATGACCTTCCTCCCAAACCACCTCCATAATAAATCGAACCTCCAAGTCGTCTGCCACCGCCTCTTACAAGCACCATAATTATAATAAAAATAATAAACATAATCGTTGAGATTATTGACCCGCCTTCATCATCATCTCCGGAAGCAGGGTCGGCTGTATATTCTCCTTTCACAGCCAAAATCATGGCATCTATGCCTGCCGATATCCCGGCATAATAATCGTCATTTTTAAAATGAGGGACTACAACATTTCGAATTATTGAACTTGCAAGAGCATCAGGCAGCGCTCCTTCTAATCCGTAACCAACTTCTATGCGAAGTTTTTTATCATTTTTGGCTATTAAAAAAAGAGCGCCATTATCAAATTCTTTTGAGCCAATTTTATTTTTTGTCGCGGTTTCATAAGCATAATCTTCTATTGGAATGTCGTCCAAAGTATAGATCATCAGCATTAATAATTGAGTACTCGTTGAATCCTCGAAAGTACTTAAACGGACATTGAGTGTGTTAATCTGCGGCGCTGTTAAAGTGCCCGATAAATCAGTTGCCCATTTAGTCAAAGTAGGAAAATGCGGCTGTGCAAGCGCCGCAGCGCTGATGAGAAATATAAAAAAAAGATATCTCATTAAGATTAAAACTCAACCTTGGGAACAACATCGCTTCCCGGCGCCGCTTTGAAATACTCTTTCTGATAATAACCAAATAATCCAGCTATAAATGTAGTAGGAAAACGTTTTATAGTTGTGTTATATTCCTGCACTGTCTGGTTAAATTGTCTTCTCCCCACCGTAATGCGATTTTCTGTTCCCTCAAGCTGCGACTGCAATTGTAGAAATCCTTCGTTCGCTTTTAGTTCGGGATAATTTTCAACCGTAACAAGCAGCCTGCTGAGTGCTCCGGTTAACTGACTCTGAGATTGTTCAAAACGCTGAAAAGCCTGAGGATCATTTAACACTTCCGGAGTTACAGTCATCTGGCTTACTCTTGCACGGGCTTCGGTTACATCTGTTAACACTTGTTTTTCAAAATCAGCATAACCTTTTACAGTATTAACAAGATTGGGAATCAGGTCTGCTCTCCGCTGATACAAATTTTCAACCTGGCTCCAACTTCCAATAACAGTCTCATTTAAATTAACAAGGTTGTTATAAGCCCCAATCCCCCAGAAAATGGCGATTGCGAAGAGCAGTAAAAAAAAACCTGCTACTCCACAGCCGATAACCATCCCTTTGTTCATTTAGCCTCCTAAGTAATGGATGTTAAAAAATATTGATACTTGGTGATTCTTGAACTGCAATTTAAAATGAAATTAGGATAATATCCAATTTTAATTACTAATTAAATAAATTGTTTTATGGTTTTTCGCCATTATATTCATTTTGCAGATATTTTAACCCATTATTTATGATTTTCAAATTTTCTTCAAGAGCAAATTTTTCAGCATTTTGAATATTACCTCTGTAGAAACGAAACCAGAGTAAGTTCCCAACCATTAATCCGTCAAAAATGCGGTTACCAATAAATGCGTTTACAGTTAAATATCCCCAAAGAATATTCCATGCAAGCGAAAGAGCGCCGCTAAAATAATGACCTGTATAAAATTGTCCGGCGCCGGGAATAATATATGACAAACTTTTGGCGAGCGTTACCGAATAAATTTGCTCATTTATGTTTTCGGCAATTGCGTTAAGCGGATGAGCTTTTTCAATCTTTTTAAATTCGGCTGCGGCATCTTTCCACCTGTCGTCAAACATCAAAGCCCAGCCGCGCCAATAATTTATTTCAGCCTTGTTATTTATAAAAGATGGATCAGCTTCTAAATCTGATAAAATTCTTAAGGCACGATCGGTGGTTCTTCTTAAAATATTACAGCGGATAATTTCAATCTGTGTTTCAAATACTTTGTCTTTTGACGGTGCAGCAATTTGAGCAAGTACAAAATAACGGATGGCATCGTCGAATTTTGCGCCGGCTTTATAACTTTTGCCAATCATCGAATTTGCCTCAAAAGTGAATTCGTTTTTTCCATCAAAAAAAAGAAGGCGTTTAAACTCGGTAATAGCATCGAAGTATTCTTCCGAATTATATAAGCAAATTGCATAATCATGCTGCTGCTGCAATGCGGTTTGTGAGAAGGCAGCAGTTGTGAAAATAGAGAGAAAAAGTGTTGCTCTTTTAATTGCAAAAATCATATTCCGGTAAATAGTGTTTCTTTTTAGTTAGGTAAATTTGAATATCATTTTGAAAATTAAATTGAACACCGGCGTTAAAAATTTGTGCCGCTGCTGCCGAACCATAAATATTTCCGGCATAAAATAGTCCGGCTAATCCACCGAACAACCAGCCTCTGAATTTATGATCCGCTTTAAAATTATCGTAAGCAAGAAAAGTAAAAACTCCGGTTGTAAGAAAAGCGAATATTCCGTCTCCCAATTTATCCGCATAAACTTTTCCGCTACCCGGAATAATAGAGGAAAAAACCGCCGCAAGCAAAGGCGATTTGTAATGCGGATTTTGTTTTCGATCGTAGAATTTTTCAATTGTAGTTTTTTCAGTTTCATCAAACGGCGAAACTATAAAACCCTTTGAAGAAATCGAGTCCCGCATTAAGAAAGTAAATCGAATTAATTTTTCGCTATTTGTTTCTAATTTGCTTCCTATCATTTTAATGAGTGCTGCAGTAGTATCAAATTCATTAAACATATTTAAACGAAAAAGTGAGATAAGTTTTAAGAATTGAGTATCATCATAAAAAACAAAATTTCTGCTTGACGAAACCGAGAAGTTAAGTACATCACTAAATCTATCCATCATATAGTAAGATAGAACAGATTTAAAGATCACAGTGTCATTCTTGTCTGTCCTTAAAAACTTTTGATATTCCTCCGCAGCGCGCAGGTAATCAAATTCGCAGTAAAGATAATCGGCAAACTTCTTAACTTCTTGAGGCGAATTAAACAGTTGTGATTGAGCAAAAGACAGGCTGTAACAAAAGAATAAAATGGAAATAATTTTCATTTTATTGAACCATATGTGATGGCGAAAGATAGTGAACGGAATTTTCTTCAAGTAAATATAACTCAACGGGATCGTAAAATTTGCCGGCTATATGCACTGGATAATTACTGCCTCGGTTAAAAGGATTCATATCCCTTGTAAAGCGATCTGTAAACATTAAAACTGCTTTTACTGGATTGGTTCGCTTTGCCGCCTGATGCAGAAAACTCGAACAGGTTGGATTAAACGGGCAATTATCGCCATCAAGATTTGAAAATAAAACCCAGTAAGTATTAATGAAAATTTTCGTAGCACTACCAAAAACATCTTCTCCACTAAGAGAATAATCGCGCTCTAAAAAGGGAGCAGTTCTTTGATAGGACACATCTTTCTTCTCCCATTTCTGCCAATCAGTTTGTGCTAATAAAACCACCGGGAAAAACAGGAGAAGAAAAAATAGTTTAACCATTTTAATCTTTGAGCAGTTCGCGGGCAATTACAATTTTCTGAATTTCGGAAGTTCCTTCGTATATTTCTGTAATTTTTGCATCACGAAGATATCTCTCAACAAGATATTCACGCACATAACCGTAACCGCCGTGTATTTGAATTGCTTCGAGAGCATTTTGAACGGCAATTTTTGAAGAGTATAACTTTGCTTCGGCTGCTTCTTTAAAATATTTTTTACCGGCATCTTTTAATGCGGCGGCTTTTAATGTTAATAGCTTTGCGGCATCAACTCTAACCGCCATATCAGAAATCTTAAATTGAATAGCCTGGAAATTAGAAATTGTTTGTCCGAACGCTTTTCTTTCTTTTGAATATTTAATTGACGCATCAAGAGCAGCTTCGGCTATACCTATTGCCTGTGCGGCAATTCCAATCCTTCCGCCGTTTAAAATATTCATCGCAAAGTTAAAACCTTTGCCTTCATCCCAAACGAGATTTTCAACCGGCACTTTACAATTTTCAAAAGTCAGCGAACAAGTATCGGAACTTCGTATTCCCATTTTATCTTCTTTTTTGCCATGACCAAAACCGGGAGCGCCTTTTTCAACAAGCAGTGTGGAAATCCCTTTGTGCCCGGCTGCTTTATCCGTCGTTGCCATCACAAGAAAATAATCAGCGCTAATACCATTGGTAATCCAATTTTTCATTCCGTTAAGAAGATAATAATCACCTTGTTTATCAGCCGTTGTTTTTTGTTTTGTCGCATCACTTCCAGCTTCCGGTTCGGACAATGCGAACGCGCCAAGTTTTTCCCCTTTAGCAAGAGGGATTAAATATTTTTGTTTGATATGTTCGGAGCCATATTCTTCAAGCCCGTGACAAACGAGAGAGTTGTTAACAGACATTATAACCCCGCAGCTCGCATCAACTTTGGATATTTCAATCATAGCCAATACGTAGCTGATAGTATCAAGCCCTGCACCGCCGTAATCCGGCGCAACCATCATTCCGAGAAAACCAAGTTCGCCCATCTTCTTAACAATTTCGCCAGGAAACTCTGCATTAATATCTCTATCAACGGCAGAGGTGGCAATTTCAGATTGTGCAAAATCTTTTGCTGATTCTTGTATTAAAAGATGTTCTTCTGTGAAATCAAAATTCATCTTTGTTCCCTTCAATAATTAATTATTAAAATTATTAGATACATGAGAGGAGTAATTAATTTATTGACTCCAATAATTGTTTTAAAGATACTGGAATAAATTATTTATAGCAATAAACTTCTTTCGTAAATAAAAATGAAATTGAGATTAAAAAAAATCCTACGAGTTCTTTTTTTTACCAAATGATTTGTTAAATTTAGCCCTGTTTTTGTTATTGCTTTACAAGTAGCAGCAATAATCTATCTTCCAACAAAATAATATTTATGTGAATTTACTTAAAAAGAAACCAGAAGAATACTTAAACGAAAGCTTCATTAGCTTTTTCCAAACTATCGCGGGTCTCACAATGTTTTCGCTTCGATTTTTCAAAGAAGTATTTATTCCCCCGTATGAATTTGGCGAAATAAAAAAGCATATGGAAGAACTTGGTATTAAGACAATGCCAATAGTAAGCGTAACAGGAATTATTATCGGGCTTGTGCTTGCTATGCAAAGCCAGCCGGTGCTTGCCCGCTTTGGAGCCGAATCTTTCCTTCCTACTATGGTTTCCCTTTCAGTAATAAGGGAACTTGGACCGGTTCTAACAGCTTTGATTTTTGCCGGTCGGGTTAGTTCCGGTATTGGAGCTGAACTTGGCTCAATGCGGGTTACCGAACAGATTGACGCGATGGAAGTATCTGCAATTAACCCGTATAAATATTTAGTTGTGTCAAGAATTCTTGCATGTACGCTTATTCTTCCCATCTTAACATTATACGTAAATTTACTTGCTTTAATTGGGGCATATTTTGCTATATTGCTTTCCGACGGAATGAATTGGCAATTATACATTGATTCTGTTTTTAAGTCGCTCGAATTTGCTGATCTGATTCCTGGAATACTAAAGACATTCTTTTTCGGATTTATTGTAGGCTCTGTCGGATCGTATAAAGGATATAATACAACCAGCGGCACGGTGGGCGTAGGCAGAGCTTCAACAAGCGCAGTTGTGTTATCATCTCTTTTAATTCTTTTGGTTGATATGATTCTTGTTAAAGTTACGGTTTGGTTATGGACGTAGTAGTTGAAGTAGAAAATGTTTCAAAAGCTTTCGACTCTAACGTTGTGCTCGAAGATCTATCGCTAAAAATTGAAGAGGGTGAAAATGTCACTATCTTCGGGCGCAGCGGCACCGGAAAAAGTGTTTTATTAAAGTGTATTGTCGGTCTGCTTGAACCGGACATAGGCGATATTAAATTTTATGGGCATTCAGTTCTAAATAAACCAATAAATGAATTAAACGAGATGCGTAAGGAAATAGGCTTTTTATTTCAGAGCGCTGCATTATATGATTCTATGACGGTGCGTGAAAATTTAGAATTCCCTCTAAGGCGTATTTTTAATTTTTCGGATGAAGAGATTAATCAAAAAGTTGTAACCGTACTCGAACAGGTTGGTTTAGAAAAAGCAATTGACGAAATGCCGGCGTCGCTCTCCGGCGGTATGAAAAAAAGAATCGGGCTTGCGCGAACAATTATTACTAAGCCTAAACTTATCTTGTATGATGAACCGACCACCGGGCTTGACCCGATAACAACAAAAGAAATAAGTCTACTGATAACTACTCTTCAAAAAGAATTAAAGACTACTTCTATTGTAGTTACGCACGATATCTTATGCGCAAGAATTGTGTCAGACCGTGCCGTAGTATTAAAAGACGGCAAACTGAGGTTTGAAGGCGAGATTGAAAATTTGCTTAAAAGTGATGATATATTTCTGCGCAATTTTTTCAGCGATCAGATAATTGAAGAAAACCGGAGTAATAATGGCTAAAAAAACATCAACAGTTAAACTTGGAATTTTTATTTTTTTAGGGCTCTTAATTTTAGCAATCTCAATTTTTTTAATTGGCGATAAAGATGCCCTATTCAGTACAACGTTTGAAATTAAAACTTACTTCAAAGATATTCAGGGACTTCGTTCCGGGGCATCAGTGCGCCTGAGTGGTATCGATGTCGGTACTGTTAGCAGCGTCGAAATTATCGGCACAGATAGCACAGGCAGTGTGGAAGTTACATTGAAACTTGTTGAAGATGTTAAGAAGTTTATTAAAGCGGACACCAAGGCAACAATTGAAACCGAAGGTTTAGTTGGCAATAAAGTAGTTATGCTTAAAATAGGTTCTGCAAATGCGGAACCAATTAAAAGCGGCGGTACTATACAGGCAAAAGATCCGCTAAGTTTTTCCGACATCATTGAAGAAACACAGGGCGTAATGCAGTATACAAAGATGATGACTAAAGACCTTGCGGAAATTGTAGGCCGTGTAAATCGCGGTGAGGGAAGCATTGGAAAGCTACTTGTTGATGAAGAACTTTACAAAAATGCTAATCAATTAACAAGAAGCGCCGATGTAAGTCTTCAAGCAATTACAACTGAATTCAAAGATCTGTCAGATATATTTAACAAACTTGGCGCGGGTGTTGGAGATGTAGTTAATAATGTTGACCATGTGGTACTCCAAATTGATTCCATCGTAACCGACATTAATAAGGGGAAAGGACTGCTTGGTGCGATGATTAATGAAGGTACCGGCATAGATACTGTCGTAAACCGATCTCTTCAAAACATTTTATCAATTACAGAAGAATCAAAACTTGCAGCATCGCGGCTTGCTGAAAATATGGAAGCGTTGAAACACAATTGGCTTTTCAAAAATTACTTTGAACAGCGCGGTTACTGGGACACGATAGAATATGAAAACCGCCTTGATGCCAAGATTGAGGAACTGGAAAATAAAATTAAAGAACTTGATGATAGAATGGCAAAACTAAAATCGCTTCAAACATCGAGTAAATAAAAAGTATATGAGTCCACTCTAAAAAGGTCATCCTTCTTAAAACGGGACTCCAAAAATCTGTGTAATTCAAATGGATTCCTCCGTTAGTTAACGGATGGGAATGACAAATAATCAATATTTGCTTTTTAGAGTGAACTCATATATGAATCTATTCTAAAAAAATTGTCGCTGTCATTACAAGTAGTCCGTTAGTTAATCCCGCACGAGGGAAAGCGATCTGTTGATTTTGTGCCAAAGTTGATTTTGTTCCAAAATAGAAAAATCGCTTCACTTCCGTTCGCAATTACAAATATAAGTGATACCTTTTTAGAATGGACTCTTAGATAATTCACACTTATCAAAGATAACCGGGAAATTGTAATTTCAGTTACTTCAAATAACCAAGTACAATTTTATCTTGATCATAAACATCGTCCCGAATGTTCAAATATCCTCTATTATCCACCCATGCTGTGTAGTAATCTACGAAAAGATGAATTTTTTTATTAAGCTTTACTTCTGTGGTTTTTCCGTAACTCGAATTTCGCCTAAGCTCGTTTCTTTTTTTTCTAAATTCTTCTACAACTGAATTGTTGTTTATCTTATTCCCTACTTCAAGTTTTAAATAATCAATATTCCATTTTGAATTGTTATTAAGAATATATTCGGCGAGCTGCAGCGGCTTCTCTACTCTAATGCAACCGTGACTGACCGCCCTGTTTTGATAACCGAAAGGCGCGCGGGTTGGCGTATCGTGAAGATAAATTCCAAATGGATTAGCAAACATAAATTTAATTTTTCCCAAAGCATTGCCAGCGCCCGGATCCTGAACAATTGTATAAGGTATATTAGCTTTTAATAAATCATGAGAATTAACCTCCAATGGGTCTATCTCTTTGCCACTTTTATAAACTTTAAAGTTCGTGCTTTGCAGGTACGTCGAATCTTTTCTAATCTTTGCTGATATTTCTTCGCGCATGATGCTCACCGGTACTGTCCATGTGGGATTCAGAACCAAATAAGAAATCTCGCCATACATAGTTGGTGTTTCCCAATCGTCCGGTTTATTTTGCCAGCGTCTTGTTCTTTTATATAATAAATATTGTTTTTCAAAACCGGCGTACCGTTTTCTACCCGTGCAGACAGTAATATCAAATTTCTCTTTTCCGTTTTCTATTAAATACAATCTGAAATCTGGAATATTAACAAGTATATAACTTGCTGTGTCGGAATAATCTATCCATCTAAATCTTTCGAGACTAACCTTTATTTTATCTATATATTCATCAGGTGTGATATTAAGTTTTTCAATTGTGTTTTTGCTTATTACCCCGTCTTCCACTAAACCGTATACTTTCTGAAACTTTTTTATTGTATTCAGCATCAGAGAATCATAAATGGCAGAATTGTTAATTCTTATTTTAGAAGTATCGATAAATCCGAGAGTAATAAGCCGCTCATTAATTTGAGTTAAAGATGAATCCGAATCTCCCAATATGATTTTTTTCGAAGGAACGGGAATTTTGTGCCACTTGAAATTTGCCAAAGGTTTTAAGCGCCGAAGCGCTCCCTGCAGTAGTTTATATTTTTTACTTTTCGGTTGAATTTCATTAAGATATTTAAATAAATTTTCTTTCTTCAGCGGTTCAAATAAATCTTTATTGGATGAGTCGGGAACAGGTAAATTATAACGGTCATATAATATTGCTTTTGGATTAACCACTCCATATTTAATATGATTTGCATATCTCAATACTGCATCGCAAACAAGAAGCTCGGCGTTGGCAAGATTTTTATATTGTCCATGATGCTTTATACTGTCCCCTATCGAAAGAGAAAACTCCGTTTTAATTTGATTATAATGATACCAGTTAATATTCAACCCATGTTCGTCAGCTTTACCAATAAAATTCAAAAGTGAATCAATAAAATGTTGTTCTTCAAAACTCTTAATAAAAAGAGGTTTATAGTTTCTTGCGGCATAAAAACTTTTCAGTGTGTCTTTATAAAATAAGCCGGGAAGGTCCAAGTTTTTTGATTCATCTGTTAATAAATGAAAGCGGATTTGCGTCTGATATTCGGATAAAGTGAAGTTCAGCTTTTTATTTAACCAACCGGCTTTTTGTGTATCTTCACTGCACGCAGAAAGGATAACAAGTAATAGCGCTAATACTAAAAAAAATATTTTTTGGAACCTTATGATAAAACTTCTCCTAATATGTTGACTCTGTTTAACAGTCCATAAAATTAACGTATTAAAAATAGTGAATTTATACTTGGAATTTTATAATTGTAATCCCCGGTTGTCAAGCCTATTAACTTCGGTTTGAAGCATAATTAATTATGCAATTGATATTCAGCTTTTACGGCAGGTTTCCGGGCATGACAAAATCGCTCGCCTTTCACAAAATCTCTATCTTAAGATTTTAGATCAAATCTGTTAATCAAAAACAAATAAGCGCTTAAAATTAATGCTGATATTATTTGGAAATAATAAGGTGTTGAAAATAATTTGTCATCAAGCAAAGCATAGTTTATAAAAACAAATTTGAGTAAATAATAAATTGCTTTACTTACAATTATGCTCAGTAAAAGTGACAAAAAAACATTCTTCATTCTATCTTTCAATAAGAAAAATAAACCCAGGTTCATTAACAGTTCTGCGCTAAGTAAAAAAGATTTTATAAGTTGAGGATGTGATGAAATAAAAAATGAAAACAAGGGGAGTGTTAATGCGATTATAAACGTATTTCTTTTTGAAGAATGAATGAGCGCCACAACTAATGCGATGCGCATCGGGTCAAGATAATAAATTGGAAATGCTACTAAATGCGACATAGCAGGCAAGAAATAAATGAACGAAAAAAGACTCAGATCAATCAAATATGTTTTAATGTTTGCTTTTAAATCAATCAGGTTTAATGCGTGTTCCATTTCTCATCCATAATTAATATTTACCGAAATAAAAATACTTCAAATCTTTTTTTATTCAAAGAAATAAAATTATTATCTTTTTTTAGTGTGGATTTACTTATTTTTAAAAAGCCAAATTCAGAAATCGTTTTTACCAAGAGGTATTATGAGAAGAAGAGAATTTATTTCAAAAACAATTAAAGCAGGTTTAGTTACAGGCACAGCTCTTTCCGTCGGTAACTACTCTGAACTATTCCCTTCGCCTTCAAATTTATTTTCAAGCGATTTTGATTTAGCGGCTATAAAAGGTGGCGAACCTGATGCGATGTTTGATGAAGCAATCAAAGCATTTGGCGGAATAAGTAAGTTTGTAAAAAAAGGACAAACCGTTGTAATAAAGCCAAATATAGGGTGGGATGTTGAGCCTGAAAGAGGAGGAAATACAAATCCACTTCTTATTAACCGAATTATAAAACACTGTTTGAATGCCGGCGCAAAAGATGTTTATGTATTCGATCATACATGTGACAACTGGAATAAATGTTATTCAAATAGCGGAATTGAGCGCGCTGTAAAAGATGCAAAAGGCAAAATTGTTTCCGGAGCCAGCGAAAGTTATTATCAGGAAGTTACCATTAAGCAGGGGAAAAAACTCAAAAAAGCTAAAGTGCATGAGCTGATTCTTGAATCGGATGTTTTTATTAACGTACCAATTCTAAAACATCATTCATCGGCAGATGTGACAATTGGAATGAAAAACTTAATGGGCAACGTTTGGGATCGCAGATTTTGGCATGCTAACGATCTTCACCAGTGCATCGCAGATTTTGCCTCATTCCGCAAACCAGATCTAACTGTTGTGGATGCTTACTACGTGATGAAGAAGAATGGTCCTCGCGGTGTTTCTAAGGAAGATGTTTTGACAATGAAATCACAAATCATCTCTACGGATATTGTGGCGGCTGATGCTGCAGCAGCAAAGTTGTTTGGTGTCGATCCTTCTAAAATTGATCACATAAGAATTGCCAATGAAATGAAACTCGGCAGTATGAATTTAGACAAACTTTCAATTTACAGAAAAATTTTGTGACCGATTGAAACACTCTATACTTAGGAAAATACGGATCGCTGTTTCTATTTTTTTTCTTTTATTCACTTCGATCTTGTTTCTCGATATTGCAAATTTTCTCCCGCCAGATTTATTCGGTTATGTTACTCTCTTTCAGTTTATCCCGTCTGCTATAAAATTTGCTGTCTTGTTTATCCCCTCTTCCATTGGATTTATAATAATTCTAATACTCACTTTGTTTTTTGGCAGAGTTTATTGCTCGAGTATTTGTCCATTGGGAACAGTACAGGATATTGCCTCGCACATAGCAAATAAAAAGAAACGAAAGAAAAAATTTCTTTACTCCAAAGAATACTTTTGGCTGAGGTATATAATTCTTGTTGTAACAATTTTATCGCTTTTTAGCGGGCAATTGTTATTAATCATTCTGCTCGATCCTTATAGTAACTTTGGAAGAATATTAGCACAATTATTCAACCCGTTTATAAACATACTTAATAACTTTTTTGCATTCACTTTAGAGAAACTTAATATTTATTCCTTGTATCCGATTGAGATTAAATCAGGCTATTTTATTGCAGCTTTGTTCCCTTTCCTTTTTTTAGCTTTCATACTTTTTCTTTCTTATAAAAGAGGAAGATTGTACTGTAACACAGTTTGCCCATTGGGTACTTTACTTGGCATAATTTCAAAGTTTACAATATTTAAATTGAAGATTGATAAAACTACATGCGAAGGATGCGGAGTTTGTTCCAAGGTTTGCAAATCGGAATGTATCGAATTAAAATCAAAGAAGATTGATTTTAGCAGATGTGTTGCATGTTATAACTGTTTGGATGTTTGCCCGAGTGATGCTATCAATTATCAATTTATTTCTTCCGGAATCGTCAAACAAAGTAGTGATAAATCCAGAAGAGATTTTTTATCAAAAACTTCTTTATTCATTATAGGGCTTACTACAAACGCACTTTCCCAGATCAAAATAATTCCGCAAAAGGAAAGTAAAGTAGCTGTTAAAAAGAATTCGGTTTCATCGCCACCGGGATCAAAATCGATAGACCACTTTACATCAAACTGTACTGCTTGCCAACTATGCATTACAGCTTGCCCAACGCGAGTATTACAACCATCGTTTACAGAATATGGAATATTCAACATCTTCCAACCATTTATGGATTACAAAACTAACTATTGTAACTACGATTGCACTGCATGCAGTCAGGTTTGTCCGACGGCGGCAATACTTCCTTTAACTGCAAAATACAAAAAGAATATTCAAATTGGTAAAGCAAAATTTATTGAGGATAATTGCATTGTAAAAACGGAGAACACTGCTTGCGGAGCGTGCTCTGAACATTGCCCGACAAAAGCGGTATTGATGGTTGACTATAAAGGCAATTTGAAAATTCCAGAAATAACAAATAAATATTGCGTGGGCTGCGGAGCTTGTGAGTTTGCTTGCCCCACAAAACCATACAAAGCCATTTACGTTGACGGAAATTTAGAGCATCAAACCGCCGAAAAAAAGCCGGTTGAAAAACTTGATCAAAAAATTGATTACAAAGAAGAGTTTCCGTTTTAACTTTTATTGATGAATAGAACTGAGTCTTGTTTAAAAAAGTTCTATTGAATAATGTCGTTGCGAGCGGAGCGAAGCAATCTGCCGAATTTAGCGTAAAAACAAAAGATTGCTTCGTCACTCCGTTCCTCGCAATGACGTGAAATACCTTTTTAGAGTAGACTCAGAACTTCTTTTTTGTTGTTTTATTAATTAACAATTCACCTTACGCAATATGATATTTAAATTTTGTCGGGGCTGTCCTAAAAGTTAAAAAGTCATTGCGAACGAGTCTTCGAGTGAAGCAATCTTTTGTTTTTAATTCAAAATTGAGATCACTCAACCGTCAGCCGCCAATCTGCGTAAGGTGACTTAACAAGTTTGATTACACTTTTGAGAAACTCTCCTAAATAAAGCCGCTTAACATTACCCGTTGATTCAGAACTTTGTCGCGGTTTCTAAGCTCGCCATTCACTCTCATTTTTGCGAATTGACTCCAATACACAAATTTCATCGAGACAAATTTTTTGGCGTGAAAAATAAATTTGGCGGAAAGTTGAATTTTTCAAATTTTTGTTGTAATTAAAAACGCAAATATTTAACATTTAGCAAATGTTATATTTTAGTAACTGTTTAAGCGACACAAGAAAACTTTAGCACAAAAAATTCAGCATAAAGGCAACCATTATGATTTCTATAATTGCAGGGTTTGCTGCCGGGTCTATTCATGTTTTTGCCGGTCCGGATCATTTGGCGGCGGTTTCTCCATTGGCAATTCAGCATAATAGATCAGCAAGCAGATTAGGCTTGCAGTGGGGACTTGGACATACAAGCGGCGTAATCCTGCTTGGCGGAATCGCTCTCATCTTCCGCGAAATGTTTTCGCTTAATGCCATTTCCGGTTATAGCGAAAAAATGGTTGGTGTGATTTTAATTTTCATCGGGCTGTGGGGAATTAAAAAAGCCGCCACAAAAATAATTCACGCCCATACTCACGATCACAACAATATTGAACACACGCATTTTCATTTCCATTCAAAAGTTCATAACGAAGAAACACAAAAATCACACAATCATTTTCACGCGGCATTCGGCGTAGGCATTATGCACGGGCTTGCGGGCACTTCGCATATTTTCGGAATTTTGCCGGCGCTTGCTTTTAATTCGCAAACCGATGCGGCGCTCTATCTTCTATTTTTCGGAATCGGAACAATTTTCTCGATGGTGCTTTTTTCATCCTTCCTCGGATTTCTTTCTCAAAAGATCGAACTGCGCGGAACAGAAATTTATAAGAAGATGCTCATCGGTTTCAGCAGCGTGTCGTTGGTTATTGGTGTTTATTGGATTTTCACTTAACACGAAATTAAAAGATGCACGAACTTTCAATTGCTCAAGAAATAATTTCAATTGCCGAACAATATTTTTCTTCGGATGAGAAAGAACGGGTAAAATCAATTAAAGTGAAGATCGGAAAGCTGCAAAACGTTTTGCCCGATTCGCTTGAGTTTTGTTTCAATGCGTTAATTCAAAACAGCAAAATGGAAAAAGCGAAAATGGTGATTGAGCATATCCCCATAAAACTTGAGTGCAAAAGCTGCGGCGATGTTTCAGAGCAAGAAGGTTTTTTGTTTGTCTGTATCAAATGCGGAAGCAGCAAAATCACAGTTGTTTCCGGCAACGAACTTACCGTTTCAGAAATTGAATTTGAAGATTCTCCAACTAATCAAGAGGTGTTGCCGTGACGTTAATTACCGTTGAAAGAAAAGTACTTGAAAAGAATGATGTCATTGCAAATGATATTCGTTTAAAATTAAAAGCGCACAAAATATTTTCGTTTAATCTTTTAAGCTCGCCCGGCTCCGGCAAAACAAGTCTTGTTGAACGAACGATCGCTCATCTAAAAGATAAAATACGAATTGGAGTAATTGAAGGCGATGTGCAAACTGATCTTGACGCACAACGCATAGATTTACTCGGCGTTCCTGTTGCGCAGATTGTTACCAACGGCGGCTGTCATCTGGATGCCGGCTTGGTGCGCGATGCTTTATCAAAAGTTGATTACGCAAATCTTGAGATATTAATAATTGAAAATGTTGGCAATCTAGTTTGTCCTGCAGGATTTGATTTAGGCGAAGACACAAAAGTTGTTTTACTCAGCACAACCGAAGGAGATGACAAACCCCTGAAATACCCTGCAATGTTCAGAAACGCATCGGTTCTAATAATTAATAAAATTGATTTACTGCCGTACGTAAATTGTTCCGTGAAAAAAATTAAAGAGAATGCGCTGGCGATAAATCCCGATTTGAAAATATTTGAAACATCATGCACCAGCGATGCCGGTATTTCCGGTTGGTGTGATTGGATTTTAGCACAGGCGAATCAATAATGGTTCAACGGGTTTCCATCGTAATTCGCGGAGCGGTTCAAGGCGTTGGCTTCCGCCCCTTTATTTACTGGCTCGCAGCAGAGCTTAGTTTAAAAGGATTTGTTTTAAATTCTCCTTCCGGTGTTTTTATTGAAGCGGAAAATGAAAAAGATATTTTAAATGATTTTCTTTTACGAATTGAAAAAGAGAAACCTGTTCACGCAATAATTCAGAGTGTGGAATTCTCTTTTCTTGATACAGTCGGTTACACACAATTTGAAATTCGTGAAAGTGAAAGTAACGGAAAAGCTTCCGCCTTCATTCTTCCCGACATAGCCGTGTGCGATGATTGTTTAAATGAAATGTTTGATCCAAACGATAGAAGATATTTGTATCCGTTTATCAACTGTACAAACTGCGGTCCACGATTTTCAATTATTGAATCGCTGCCTTACGACCGCCCGAATACTTCAATGAAATTATTTGAAATGTGCGATGACTGCAAAAGGGAATATCACAATCCGCTTGATAGAAGATTTCATGCACAACCGATTGCATGCCCGAATTGCGGTCCTCATGTTGAATTTTTATCTCCTTCCGGTGAAGTTCTTTCAAAATATAGCAACGCAATTTTGCAGACAGCAGAGAAAATTCTTCAAGGGAAAATTATTGCACTTAAAGGTTTGGGCGGTTATCAATTAGTCTGTAAAGCGGATGACGAAAATGTAATTTCATTATTGCGTAAAAGGAAAAATCGTGAAGGGAAACCGTTTGCCTTAATGTTTCCCAATTTAAAAAGCATAAAAGAAGTTTGTGAAGTTTTTCCTTTTGAAGAACGATTGCTTATATCACCCGAAGCGCCGATTGTTTTGTTAAAAAGAAAATCAAACGCAAAACAAAAACTTGTACACGATTCAATTGCGCCGGGCAATCCAAAGCTTGGTGTGATGCTTCCATATACTCCGCTTCATCATCTTTTGATGAAAGCGCTGCAAATACCAATCATCGCAACAAGCGGGAACCTTTCCGAAGAACCAATGTGCATTACTGAAGATGAAGCATTTCAAAGATTAAAAAATATTGCCGATTATTTTCTCATTCACAACCGTCCAATTGTGCGGCATGTTGACGATTCAATTGTTCGTGTAATAATGGAACGTGAAATGGTCATGCGGCGTGCGCGTGGATATGCGCCGCTTCCGATCGAGTTGAATTGTGAAATGGAAAACGAAACCTATTTGTCAGTTGGCGGACATTTGAAAAATACCATCGCGTTATCTTCCGGCAAAAATGTTTTTGTAAGTCAGCACATCGGCGATTTATCAACGCAAGAAGCATTTTCCGCCTTTCAAAATGTGGTAACTGATTTTCAAAATCTTTATGAAGCGAAAGATGTTTATGTTGTTGCTGATCTTCACCCGGATTATCTTTCAACAAAATATGCAAAAAATAATTTTGAGAATGTCACTTTCGTCCAGCACCATCAAGCGCATGTTGCCTCGTGTTATGCTGAAAATAAACTTGAAGGGAGTGCGCTCGGTATTTCGTGGGACGGAACAGGCTACGGTTTAGACGGAACAATTTGGGGCGGAGAATTTTTTCACTTTGATGGTACCTCGTTTCAACATTTTGCACAATTTAGAAAATTTTCTTTACCCGGAGGCGATCTTGCTGTAAAAGAACCGAAACGCTCGGCAGTTGGTTTGCTCTTCGAAATTTTCGGGATAAAATTATTTGAAGAAAAAATTGAATTCATAAATAATTTTTCAGAACATGAAAAGAAAATTCTTTTACAGATGTTGAAGAATAAAATCAATACACCGCTTACTTCAAGTGTCGGGAGGTTATTTGATGCGGTTGCATTTCTCACCGGAATAAAACAAACTGCAACGTATGAAGGTGAGGCTGCAATGATGCTTGAGTTTGCCGCTGCTCTGAATATTTCCGATTGTTATCCTTTTGATATTCTTCCCGGTGAAATTCTGATTATTGATTGGCAAAAAATGATTGAAACAATTTTAAATGAGATGAAGAATAAAACTTCATCTAAAATAATATCAGCCAAATTTCATAACACATTAGTAGAAATAATTTGTTCGGTGGCGGAGAAATTGCACGAAGATAAAATTGTTCTTAGCGGCGGAGTTTTTCAAAATGCTTATTTACTCGAGCATACAGTCCGAGGGCTTCGCACAAAGGGATTTAAACCTTATTGGCATCAAAGAATTCCTACGAACGACGGAGGAATTAGTCTTGGACAAATAGCGTTTGCGGTAAAACAGAATAAATTTGATCTGTCACTAAGTTTGTCCAAGGAATCTATTGAATAAAGTTGAATAACGAATAATGAACAAGGAACACAGAATAATGAAGTTAGATATTTTTTTTGCTTCAATTCAACATTCATTATTTCCGTTGGCTAACGGATTCGGTGTTCGATATTTTTTTCACACACTTAGTGATGGAATGAAAGAATTAAAGATAGAGTAGTAAATTTATTGTGGAGAAAAATTATGTGTCTTTCAATTCCTGGTAAAGTAATTTCGATTGATGAGAGCAATCCCGATTTAAAAATGGGAAAAGTAAGTTTCAGTGGAGTAACAAAAGAGATTTGCTTGCAATGGCTCCCCGATGTACAGGTTGGCGAGTACGTCCTTGCTCATGTTGGTTTTGCGCTTAGCAAAATAGATGAAAAAGATGCGGAAGAAACATTAACCGTTTTAAAAGAAATGGGAGATTTGGAATAAACAATATGAAATATCTTGATGAATTTAGAAATGCAACATTAACAAAAAATCTTTCTGAAAATATTAAAGAAATTGTTACGCAGCATTGGACGATAATGGAAATCTGCGGCGGTCAGACACATTCAATTTTAAAATATGGGATTGAAGAAATGCTCCCCGATGAAATTTCATTAGTACACGGACCCGGCTGCCCTGTTTGCGTTACGCCGCTCGAAATGATTGACAAAGCAGTTTCAATTGCCTCGCGCGAGAATGTTATTTTTACTTCGTTCGGCGATATGGTGCGCGTGCCCGGTTCTCAATATGATTTGCTCGCGGTAAAAGCAAACGGTTACGATGTACGAATGGTTTATTCCCCGCTTGATGCAGTTTCGTTGGCAGAGAAAAACAAAGAGAAGCAAGTTGTATTTTTTGCAGTCGGATTTGAAACCACCGCTCCGGCAAATGCAATGGCGGTTGTTGAAGCAAAACGGCGCGGATTAAAAAACTTTTCTATTCTCTGTTCGCACGTGTTGGTTCCACCCGCGATTGAAGCGCTTCTCTCAAATCCGCACACTAAAATACAAGCGTTTTTGGCGGCGGGACATGTCTGCACCGTGATGGGTTATGAAGAATATATTCCTCTTTCTGAGCGATTTAAAATTCCAATCGTTATTACCGGATTCGAGCCAGTTGATATTTTGCTGGGCATTTATTCCGCCATTAAACAACTTGAAGAGAAAAAATATGAAGTAAAAAATCAATACAGCCGTGTTGTTTTAAAGGAAGGAAATCTTCAAGCAAGAAAATTACTTTCAACCGTTTTTGATATTGTTGATAGAGCGTGGCGCGGGATCGGGGTAATTCCTAAAAGCGGTTTTAAATTGAAAAATAAATTCTCCGGATTCGATGCGGAAAAGATTTTTAACGTTGCATCCATTTCAACGAAAGAATCTTCTTTGTGCATTGCGGGAGAAGTTTTGCAAGGATTAAAAAAGCCGTATGAGTGCAGCGCATTCAGAAAAAGCTGCACGCCGGAACATCCGCTCGGCGCGCCGATGGTTTCTTCCGAAGGGGCTTGCGCGGCATATTTTCATTATAAGAAAATGCAGCCCACGACTTAAGTTATGGTCTGCTTGATAAAGTTAAAAAAATAAGAACTGTTTTAATGGTTAAAAATCATTACCGGTAAAAAACATTATGAATGATGAACAAAATCTAAATTTTAATCTCAATTGTCCGATGCCTATTTCGGACTATGAAAAAGTTTTGCTCGCGCACGGCGGCGGCGGGACTCTTTCGCATCAGTTAATTCAAAAAATGTTTTTCAGCCAGTTTCATAATCCGTTGTTAAATCAAGAACACGACGGAGCAATTTTTGAAATCAGCGGAACATGTTTGGCGTTTTCTACCGATTCGTACGTTGTGCAGCCGATATTTTTCCCCGGCGGAAACATCGGAGAGCTTGCAGTGAACGGAACGGTGAACGACCTTTCCATGTGCGGCGCAAAACCACTTTACATTTCCTGCGGATTCATAATTGAAGAAGGTTTCCCGATGAATGACTTGTGGAAAGTTGTTCGCGCAATGAAAAACGCTGCTGAAAAAGCAAATGTGCAAATTGTTACCGGCGATACTAAAGTTGTTGATAAAGGGAAAGGCGATAAAATTTTTATTAACACTTCCGGTATCGGCGTTATTCATAATGATGTTTCTATTTCGCCCGCAAACTGCAAAGCGGGCGATGCAATAATTGTTAATGGAAATATTGCCGATCACGGAATTGCAATTATGTCTGCACGTGAAAATTTATCTTTCGAGACTTCAATCAAAAGTGATTGCGCACCGTTGAATTCATTAGTTGAAAATATGCTCGCGGTTTCAAAAAATATTCACGTTCTCCGTGATCCAACGCGCGGCGGCGTTGCAAGTGCGTTGAATGAGATTGCGCAAAAAGCTAATGTTGGAATTCTTATTGATGAAGACAAAATTCCAATCCGCGAAGAAGTGAAAGCCGCTTGCGAACTTCTCGGATTTGATCCGCTCTATATCGCCAACGAAGGAAAACTGCTTGCCTTTGTTGCGGAAGAAGACGCTGAAAAAGTTTTGGATGAAATGAAAAAACATCTTTACGGAAAAGATTCTACCATCATCGGAAAAGTTACCGCTGAAAATTTAAAAACTGTGATTATGAAAACATCAATCGGAAGCAAACGCATTGTTGATATGCTTTCCGGCGAACAATTACCAAGGATTTGTTAACCAGGATGCAAGCAAAACCATTAACCATCATAACTCAAAACGAAAAAATGCGGAACATCTTTTCCGGCATTGATCATATTGTCGCTTCGGACAGTTCTATTTTACTCATCGGAGAAACGGGAGTAGGGAAAGAATTATTTGCGGAATACATTCACCGCACAAGTCCGCGCCAAATGCAGCCGTTTATAAAAGTCGGTTTGTCTGCATTACCCGCCGAGCTGCTTGAAAGCGAATTGTTCGGACACGAAAAAGGAGCTTTTACAAGCGCGGGCAATGAGAAGAAAGGTTTGTTTGAACTTGCCGACGGCGGAAGTATTTTTTTAGATGACATTGATGATTTCCCTTATCAGTTACAGTCCAAACTGTTGCGCGTTTTAGAGTCGAGGGAATTAATGCGGATTGGCGGACAGGTTTCAATTCCTATAAACGTCCGTTTAATTACCGCATCAAAAAATAATTTGCATGATTTAGTTGAAAAAGGAATTTTCCGCGCAGACCTTTACTACCGCATCAATGTTGTGCCGGTTGATATTCCGCCGCTGCGTGATAGAAGTGAAGACATTCCGCTTTTAGCTGAATATTATTTAAAGAAATTTGCACCGGAAAAAGAAATCAAAATTGAAAAAGAAGCTTTACGCAAACTTATCCTTTACCAATGGCCCGGTAACGTACGAGAATTACGGAATGTTGTGCAAAGAATTTCTCTTTTTGCTTCAAATGAAATAAAAGTTGAAGACCTTCCAAGTGAGATACGGAATGACCACCCGATGCAATCGCTCACGAAAGCTTGTCACCGCTGTTTAACCAACGAAGAAATGACGTTTGAAGAAGTCGTTGCCTGCCTTGAAAAAAATCTGATTCAGCAGAGTCTTAAAGAAACTAACGGAAACAAAACACAAGCCGCAAAACTTTTAAAGATGAACTTTTCAACGTTTAGGGATAAACTGAAGAAGTATTTGATGGAATAGTAAAACTCGTTTTAGAAATGAAAATGTGGTTGCAAGTGTTTGTTTGATACCTTTTACCATCTGAGGCAGTATGTTCCTAAACGTAACTAACTGAATTTTCGTTTAGCTCTCCGGTTTCAAAAATATTTTTGAGATGTTTTGTTACGGCTGGTCTCTGCACTCCAAAGAGTTCGGCTATTTTTTGTTGTGTAAGCCATATAGTTTCATTTTGCAAATAGATTTCTACCTTTACTTTGCCATTGGGTGTGGTGTAAAGCAAAATTTCGTTGAACCCTTCTTTTGCCGGTATTTGTTTTTTAGCCATTATTTTATTTTTCCCTTCAATAGTTCCAATTTCTTCACTAGTTTTCTACACGGCTTCTATTTAATTTCCACCTCCACTACCTGACTTGTATCAATGCCGAGTATGTCAACCACCTTCACCATTATTTTGTATTTCCCTTTTTCAGCGTATTCGTGTTTAGTGCTGGTTAATTCAATGTCGTTATTCTTTTTTGTTCTGAAACTTTGCCATTCGTTTTCAAAAATGAAATTGCCTGTTTTTACCTGCTTTGCATTTCCGTTACTGCCAATTAAAATCACTTCGGGTTTATCTTCATAGTTGAAATCTATTGCCCAGTAGTCAATCCAGTCAGTCCAATTTTTTGTGAGGACTTCACGAGTCATTTTGTTGTTTTTCTCTTTAGTAATTTTTACTATTTGTCCGTTCTCAATGCCAATACTGCTGCTACCCTTTTTCAGTTTGTCCTCTAATACTTCTATATCGTCTTGTGTATAGTAAGTGGCAAAGTTGGTGAGTTGAATTTTCACTTCTTTCCCTTTAACGATGGACTTTGCCTGAAGGTAAGCCACATCAAAAAACTTGACTTGTTTTTTGTCAACTGCCCGCTTGTCAAAAATGTCTTGCGGTATGTAGCGCAAGCGAATGTCAACTCCTTTCTCCCGGAGTTCTTCTTTGATGTAGCTCTTGTCTCCTGTTAAACTCATTTCAAACTCAAAGCCCAACACATCAACTTGTGTGATGAGATTATTTTTGCACTCTTCAAAAATTTCGTCAATCAAAGTTTTGGTAACAGGATAACTTAACGGACCAACATGAACAAAGCGGCCTGCTTTTTTTCCATGCAGCATTTTGTAACCGGTGGTGCGTGTAGCATTGTAACCGTCAAGAATGAGAGCAATGTATTTTTCTTGTTTTTGCTCAAACAATTTTTCCTGTTCTTTCTTGGGCAATCCCGCGGGGATGCCGAAGAAATGTTGTCTTTCGTATTTGCCAAGATTTAAAACTTCAAAAGCATGATAGGATTTGTTTTCTTTTTTCAATTCACGCTGCACCTGTATCAATCTCTTTCTTGTTGTGTGAATGGAAAATCTTCCAATGTCTGTTGTTATCCATTTGCGTTTTAATTTTTCTGCAACTGTAGCTGTTGTTCCGCTACCGCAAAAGAAATCTGCAATTAAATCTCCTTCGTTGCTGCTTGCATTGATGATTCTTTCTAAAAGTGCTTCAGGTTTTTGGGTGGGGTAATCTGTTTTATCAGCACCGATTCCTAACCAAATATTTTGAAGTTCAACACCAAACAATTCTTTTAAATATTGTTTAATATTTGGCATCCCATTTTTTGACCAAACAATTCTTCCTGAACTATCAAGTTCTTCAAGAGACTTTATTGTATCTCCTTGTGCATCAGGAGTAATTTCTTTTAATACATAACCAGGAATTGCCCAATGACGACCTTTCCCAATTTTACCAGGGTCTATTCCTTTCCAAGTCATTCCACTTAATCCTTTTGCTTTGCCTGGTGCTGTAAGTGGGCTTTCTCTATACTGACCTTTCTCATCATTACCCCGGAACATTGTATTAATATACTCATCGTCATATTCAGTATATAATTGATTCCAGATTACTTCATTACTTTTTGTAAAAAACAAAATACTATCACTTACATTATTGTAGAAATTACTTCCTGAACGGGCAGTTGTTCTTTTCCAAATAATTTCGGATTGAAAATATGTTTCACCAAAAATATCATTCAAAATAATTTTTAAATAACTGACCATTCTCCAATCGCAGTGCACATAAATACTTCCATCATCAGCAAGCAATGAGTGCATCAACTTTAATCTTTCATACATCATTGTCAAGTAAGAAGAAATTCCTTTTCCCCATGTATCACGGTAAGCAATTTCTTCAATCACACTTGGCTTCTTGGTTACTTCATCATCACCGCCATTCAATAGTATCTGGTAACTAAAATCAGCGCCAACGGCAAAAGGCGGGTCAATGTAAATAAGTTTGATGCCTCCTTGCTTTTCAATCTGCTCTCTTAAAGGTCCGTTAGCAAGCGATGAAAGAATAAGTTTGTTATCACCCCAAATAAGTTTATTAGTCCAACCCTTGTCCTGTCTGCCTTTTGCATCAACAGAAAAAATATCGGTTTGCTCTGCAAGTTCCATTCGCGGTTCATCAATATGTTCAATGGAATGAAAAGGTAAAACCGAATTGGTAACTTCTTCTTTTCTTCCATTCCAAAAAAGAAAAACATCTTCATCATCTGCAAAGAGTTTGTAGATGTATTCTTTGGGCAATGGCTGCCCTTCCTGAATATG
>MNYQ01000184.1 GCA_001873185.1 Ignavibacteria bacterium CG2_30_36_16
TTGTACTGTCTACAAACAGTATATCATAGCCTCCCGGTGCATTAGGATTTTTATCCCAACTCATACCTCCATCGGTTGTTTTATATAAAGATTCGCTTAATACAAAACCTGTTGTTTCATTTATAAAATGTACATCGTAAAAATTATCGTTAAATATTAACTGCTTCCACGTAAGTCCGCCGTCTATAGTTTTTTGTATTCTAAGTCCGTTGCCTGCGTAATAGCCGGTGAGTGAATCGATAAAAACCACCCAGTTAAGTGCTGAGGAAGAGACAAACAAACTATTCCAGCTAATACCTCTGTCCGTTGTGCGGTACACTAAAGCATCGGATAATGCCGTGCCGTTTAAACTGTCGCTAAATGCAATTGAATAAAAGATTCCGCCTAACCCTACTATATGCCATGTGTTTCCTCCGTCGTAAGTAGTTGCTATTCGTGTAAAGCCGCCGGTTACAATAGTCCGGTCGTCTAACATAGTAACGCAGTATAATGAAACATCTTCTCCAATATTTAGCTGCTGCCAATTTACTCCGCCATCCGTTGTTTTTAATAAATTGCCAAGCCCGCATGAAATAAAACCTATGTCTTCATTAAGAAAATCAAGCGACCAATAATCTTGCATAAAACCCGCTGAAGCACTTTGCCAGGTTAGTCCGCCGTCTATTGTTTTATATAAGTGATAAAACTTTCCGCATATCCAGCCGAGCGTGTCATTAAGCATTTGAACGCGCCATAGATCTGCCACTGCTGTGCTTGTAATTGAATTCCATGTTTCACCGGCATCTGAAGAACGGAGTATTTTTCCTCCAAATCCAACTGCGATTACTACATTGCCGTTATAACTGTTTACATGAGTTAAAATGCTTGTAACACCGCTATGCTTTGTTTCCCAATTTTTCCCTCCATCAGTTGTTTTTATTATTGCGCCATTAGCGCCAACCGCCCATCCGGTTAATGAGTCTATAAAATCAATTCCAAGATAATTGACTCTCGGCACTTTAGGATTTAACTCCGTCCAAACACCGGTGCTTGTTCTGCCGTTTGGGAATCCATAGTTTAGCGGCATAAGTGATGGATCATATTCCGGTATGTTTTTGTGGTTTCTGTAATCGGGTATTAACTGAGAAGTATCAGAGTATAGTGAATCGAGAGCCCGTCCGTTAGCTAACGGATTGTAGCCGGGTGGTTTATCAATATGATTTGTTTGCGACATAATCATACTTGAAAATATTATGCTGACAAAGTAAAAATATAATAGCTGCAAAATCTTAATGTTCATATCCGCCTCGTATTAGAAATGTTTCTTGCACAACTTGTTTATTAGAATAAACTGCATTTCCGATTGGTTAAACGTTAAGGAAAATATTTTAACTATTCAAGTTAAGTTTATGGGTTAGAAACTATTTCCGTTAGTTCGTCTGTTAGCTAACGGACTCAATATGACAAATTGGAATTTTTCAGAGGTCTGTATAAGTTAAACCGCCAAAATGCGGAGCAAAAAAAAACCGCCCGTTTTTTATCCGTTAGCTAACGGACGGCTTGAAGAATAAACAGAACTTAGGCGAAAATTATTTCATTAAAATCATCTTCTTAACTTTAATATAATTACCTGCAGTAAGTTTGTACAAATACATTCCGCTGGAATATTGCGAAGCATCAAAATTTACTTCGTAGCTGCCCGCCGTCTTAAAATCATTTACTAAAGTAGATATTTCTTTACCGAGAATATCGTAAACTTTTAACGTTACTATCTCCGGCTTAGCAATTGAATATTTTATTGTTGTAATTGGATTGAACGGATTGGGATAGTTTTGCATTAAGTTAAAATCATCCAAAGAAATATTATCAACTTTAACGCCAACAACGCCGCTTTGATAAACCGCCGCTGCAAGGTCGGCATTGGATTGTAGTTCAGCAAGACTGCTGCCCGCTACCAAAGCAAATACAGCATTAACATTATTGTAGGCTGCAATATCATATGGACCTGAAGAAATAAAGCTGCGGTAATCGCTATTACTTATTACTGGCGAATAAACGGTTGAAATAAAATTTTGAAATAATTCTACCCTTGTGCCTCCATAGTTTGTTACACTTCCTCCAACCATCCCGTTTAATGCAATAACCCCATAATAATTAGGGTCTGCCACTCCAACGAAGTCATATTGATAAATTAAATTTCTGGTTATATCGTAACCGCCTCTGTTAGTTGCATAGTCTCCAATATCCCAATCGAGATTAATACCGAGATAGATATTATTTAATGATGTGTTGTTTTCGTTTGTAACCATATAATTGAAGAAAACAAAATCGTCTGTGGTTCTTGAGTAGGTTTTTTGTTTTATGGAGACGTTAAACATGTTATTAGATGAGTAGTCGTTCATTTCGGCAAAACTTATTTCATCAAAGTAACTGTTGGAGGTAAAGTTTTTCATTAGCACATTACTTGAAAAATCAGCTAAGTTAAAACTTCCCATCATTCCTTCGACCCCGCGGGCAGCATCGCCAATTACAAAACCGCCGGTAAATAGAGCATTATTATTGTTTTTATAAATGAAGCCGACTCCAATGCCTGCGTTATCATCTTGCCCGATAATACCGTTATTAAAAACATTAACTTGTACATTTTCGGTTGCATGCGTCAAAGTTTGGTACAACTCCATTATAGTAAATGGTAATTCATTTATTGAATAGACTGCATTGTTTTGTGATGACTCATATCTTATCAAACAATTTTCACTCTCAATTGCCGGTATTGTCCACAAATAGGGTGCGCTTTTGTTAGATGTTATGGTTGACCAATTTTGTCCGCCATCGGGGCTGAATTTTATATTTACGGCGTCAACATTATAATTACCCCAATCGAGATAAACATGATTACCCGGAATAAGATTGGACGCATCGACAGGAGAAATATTTATTAGGTTTGGTTCACTGCCGGAAGTTTCTGATTGAGAGTATTTAACAACCCATGAACCATTTGCCCATTCATAATAGTACATAGTTCTGTTATTCGAAGCATCATAAGAATACTCATATTTAGCTGTAACAGCCCACGCGTTGTTTTGATAACGATAATAAAAAGTATGAATAACTCTGTTTTCTGAATCGTATGAAGATTCATACTTATATGAATAAATCCATGCTCCTTGACTGAATCTTTCGTAGGTCTGTAAGATCATATTATTATTAGAATCATAGGTATATATTAATCTTGAAGAAGTATCCCATCCGGATCCATTCCAAATATAAAAATATCTTACAGAAGTAAGATTATTAGTGTTATACTCGTAATGATAAGAGCTAGATTCGACCCATGTAGAGATATCATAATTGTAAAACGTCATGTCAGAAAGCAAGCCGCTTGGATAATAAGCGTATGTTGTTTTTTGAGAATTAATTGTTGTAACCGAATCAGTATAAATTACAGTTATCGCTTCGGTCATTTGGTCGCTGGCGTTATAAGTATAGTTTGATGAGCTGTAGTTAACCCGCTTCATCTGTGAATCGAATCTTTGAGTTAAAGAGCTTACCGGAAGCATATCATTGTTATAATTTACCGTATATACCTGCATAGGCGTTTTCCCAAGCGCGCCTCTGTAAAAAATAATCTCTTCGTAAATTTTTCCATTTAAGTATTTGTCATAATACTCGCCGATGGAGTACGTGTAGTTAGGGTCGAGTATTCTAGATTGGCGATACACCCAACCGTTATTGGGAGTTAAAATCGATTTGGCAGGTGAGAATTTTATCATCGGATTATTGTTATTTACCGATTGATACTCTTCATCAGGCGGGAATTCGTCATTCAGTAAAACTTTATTTTGAGTAAAAACTGAAATGGCGCTCAACAAAAAAATTGTAATGAACGACCAGTTACGGATAAAAGTATAATTACTTGAAAACATTAGAGCCTCCTTATTTAATAGTTTTTATCTGTCGATTTTAAATCGATTGTTTCAATATTGCTAAAAGCAAATACTGCTTCTTGAACAGCTACATTTTTCTTATGTAATGGTTGAATTGGTATTGGGTATTTCATTTATTTATCAATTTTTATAATAATTTAAGCGATACTGAAAAAACACGAATTCAATTTCAACCGTTTTACTTGTACGCTTCTGCCGTACTGATTTGTTAAAAAAAGAAGTTAACTTGAGAAAATGATACGGCTGTTTATTTTAATGCAAGGCACGTACCATAAAAGGAAGAAGTGTTTTTAGCGAGAATTTTGGAATTGTTGTTTGACTGGTGCTTACTGTAGTTGTTATAGGCGCTAACTTTAGTTAGTAGTTTTTTTGAGGAAAGTTAAAACAAATTATTTTAACCCAATATCTTTAAGCGCTTTATCCAATCCATTACGCGAAATGCCTGCCAAAGATGCAGCTTTAGTATAATTACCGTTTGTTTCTTTTAGTAATGAAGAAAAATACTCGATCTTAAAATTGCGTTTTGCTTTTTCGTAGTTAGTTAAATTTAGTAACTCTGTGCCGCTAATATTTCCATGCTGCAGTATAGCAGGGGGAAGGCACGAAGCGTCAACTATACTGCTCGTTTCATCCATCTGTACAATAGCTTTAAGAATTGTATTACTCAATTGTCTAATATTTCCTGGCCAATCGTAATTAGACAGTTGATCAATTACCACATCATCAAATTCAATTTCTCTTAGTAATAACTTTTGCGAATTTTTTTTAATAAAATAATTTGCAAGCAATGGGATGTCTTCTTTTCTGTTGCGCAACGGGGGGAGATTTATTGAAACAGCATCAACGCGGTAGAAAAAATCGGCTCGCAATTTATTTTCAGAAACTTTTTTTTCAAGGTCTTCGTTGGTAGCCATTATTAGCCTTAAATTTAATTTGGTAGGCTCGGCTTTAGTTTGCCCAACTTTATTTATGGTTTTGTACTGCATAAACTGCAGCAGTTTTAGTTGCGTGTTCTCATCAATTGAAGAAATTTCCGGTATGTAAAGCGTTCCCCTATTTGCTAATTCAAGTTTTCCCATATGCGTTTTCTCTGCGCCGGTAAATGCTCCCTTCTCGAAACCAAATAACTCTGATTCAATTAAATTTTGGCTAAGACTGGAAAGCGGTAGTTGTATAAAAACACTGTTGTTAATTTTACTGCGTTTATAAATTTCGTAAGCTGCAAGGTCCTTTCCGGTTCCAGTTTCACCTTTTATTAAAATATCGCAGTCTAACCTTGCACATTTATTTATTTCTTCATTTACCCTTTGCATTACCTGGCTTTGGAAAATAAAACGGTCGTAATTTTCATCCACAAGGTTTTTTAAATGCGTAACCTTTTTTTTAAGTTCGTTGTTTTCTAATGCGTTATTAATTTTTTGTGTAAGGATTTCTAGATTAAAATCTTTTTGAATATAATCGAAGGCTCCCATGTTCATTGCCTTTACAACCGTATCAACTTCACCGCTATCCGACACAATGATTACAGGCGGCGGCACACTAAACTCTTCTTTCATTTTTCTCAGCACGTCTAATCCATTCATAACGGGCATTTTAATGTCCAGCAGTATGGCGGTAAAATTTTCGTTCCGTAAATAGTTTAGACCCAACTGACCATTAACGGCAGTTTTTATTTCATATTTCTTTTGTAAAAGAAGTTCAATGTCTTTTAAGAAAGGCACGCTGTCATCTATTATTAATAATTTTTGCATTCCAACCGTTGAAGAAATAAAAAATTCTCTCTTAACCCCTGCTAAAGGTAATGTTTTTTTTTATTTTTTAAAAGAATTATTTTCGGAGACCAATCGGGGTGGATTATAGAGAAGGAATCGGGAAGCCCTTTTAAAACACTTTGAACCGCAAAATAAATTCCGTGCCTTCTCCGCAGGTTGAATTGAATGTTATACTTCCTCCGTATGTATTTAATGTTTGAGCAATCCAATGTAATCCAAAACCATGCCCGCCGGGTTTTGTTGTAAAACCAGTTGCAAAAATTTTTAATTGATCTTCTTCTTTTATTCCACATCCGTTGTCCTTTATATAAACATAAAAATCAGAGGCGGTTTTTGTTGTGTTAATTTCAATTTTATTCATCGCTCTATTTTCAAAATCAAATGCTTCAATCGAGTTCTGAATCAAATTAGAAATTACTTTTTCTGCCTCGCCAAATGGAATGACTGCTCTTACGTCATTGGATGGATAACTAATCGAAATAGAATAATGCTTTTTGTTTGGGCGGCAATATTTCTTCTCTATGTGTGCAAGTAGATGAATAATCGGTGTGCTTATTTTAGACTCAAAAAGCTTTATGATAAATTGCATATTGGTTTTAATTTCATCTACACTCTGTGCAACATTTTTTTGATATAAACTTATATCTTCCATTTTAAGATTTTTACCCGTTGACTTTACAAAACTGTTCAGTAATGTTTCGAGCTCTTTATTTATTCTTGAAAATTCTTTGCTCTTTAGAATAAGAGTTGACGAAATATCACTAAACTTTGCATCATTTCCCATTTGTAGTAGCATTCCAGAAATGCTCTCAATATCTTTAGACGTTGCAAGTATAAATTCATCTATAACATCATTTAGGCGCTCTAATAATGCCGGATTATTATTTCCAATTGAAGGTAGATTTTTAAAATAGAGTGAAATCCGGTTTAGGTTCATAGCAGAACTCTCGCCATGATGAAAACTCTGAATTTTTTGCAATAAATCTTTTAATGGATTGAAGTCGTCGTTCGCTGCAATTCTTCTATTCTTTATTTTCAGTAAATATAGAGGAATAACTATTATCGCATTTAGCAATGGAACAGCATCACGTACAAAATAATTCCGGGTAGAGTTAATCCAGCCAACCGAATCCGGAAAGAAAAAGTAGACGGTTTCGATGATAAATATTGATAGTAGATATGCCGAAAGGGAAATTTGGAAAAATGTGGATTTTTTTTGTGAAAGTGCGCGGGGGACTATTGTAATCTTTTGCTTTACAAAACCTGTTTTTGCCGAAGCAAGAAATGCAAAAAATAAAATTAAAAAGATGAAAAATTTTATGAGCTGGGATCTAAAATCACTTCCAAATAAAAATTTTATTAAAATCTTTTTTGCAATAAAGTAATAACGGGTTAAACCTTCATGCTCCGAAATAGTGATTATAGAATTGTTTTTAACACTGAATCTTCTAACAATTTCGCTTTTGGGAAATTCTGCTTCAACTATAAAATTGCCGGTTCTCCTGCCCAGCCCAAACTGTTGAATTCTGGAGCCTGCGGCAGCATATCCGCTGTTACTACTTACTTCTCTATATGCCAGCACCGTATCATTAAAAATTAATTTTAATTTTGTGCCGATTCCGCTTCTGTTGCTTTCACTCCCTTCAATTTTTACGCGTATATAATTGTTTGCGGTGTTAAAATTAGTGTAACAAATGATTGCTGATTTATATTGCCCGAGAAGAATATCAAGAGCGCCATTATTATTATAATCGAGCGCAACCGCTCCTTTCCCTTCTGAATACAGCCAGGGTAAATTGGGTATCGACAAAGAAGTTTCGTCTTCAAAAACGGGGGCGTTATTTTTCAGCCCTTTATTAATAAATAGGTGGGGGGAACCTACATCGGTTATAAAAATATCTATCCAGCCGTCGTTGTTAAAATCTGCGCAAATAACTCCATAAGTTCTGTAGGGCTTGCTAAAACCTGCACTTTGAGAAATATCATCAAATATTAAATTCCCACGATTTAATAACAGGTTATTTGGATGGTCTCTATTACCCACAAAAATATCGAGGTCACCGTCATTATCAAAATCTGCAAATACTACGGAATTGCTTCGCTTCAAACTTCCGCAAGAAGCGCCGCTTTTGCTTGTAATATCTTTAAAATATCCTTTGCCCGAATTTAGATAAAGCTTATTTTCTTTCATCCAGTTTGCAACGTAAAGGTCAGGCAAGCCATCATTATTAATATCGCCGAAAGCCGAGCTAATACTTCCCCAGTTTGAGGTCAGCCTGTAAGGGTCGGTTTTTTCAGAAAAATTTATTCCTTTATTGTTTATGAACAATCTATTTGTGTAAAGGTAGCTTGTAAAAAAAATATCGAGATAACCATCACCATTTACATCTGCAAGCGCAGCGCTTTCGCTTCGGTGCATATCAATGTTTAAATTCAGCTCATCGGAACTATTGCGGAAGTATGCTAAACCGTTATTTAGCATTGCAAAATTGTTGCCTTCAAGGTTTGTAATAATTATATCTTCACTGCCCGATTCGTCAATATCACCTACAGATAATCCCAAGTCGAAAGTGAATTTTGAATTTGACCACTTTTCTTTTATTTCTTTTCCAGCGAGACCAAATTTAGATGCATAATTAGTAAGGTACTTAGAATTTAGCTGTTTTCCGGCGTTAGGGTAATAGCAGTTAATATCAATCATATCAACGAGGTAAAAATCTTCAATACCATCGCCGTCAAAATCATTAACAGCGCTTCCATAAATTGAAGACGACTTTTCATACGATTTGCAATAGAAAACACCTCTGGCTTTTACATATTCAATAGGTTGTTCTCTATTGTGCTTCGGTTCAATCTTCAACGAAAATAAATACGGAGGAGATGTAAAGAATATTTGTGTTGAATCTTTATAACCCGCAATATCAATTTTCCCGAATTTAAACTGATATATGATTCTCCATAGATTATTAAAGTTAGAGCCGCCCGGGATGTTGATTAAAACATCGCCGTTTTTTAAAAGTACACAAATGTTATTTTTATTAATTACCGAATAATGATTTATTGAAGTTGAAGATATCCATTCACCGGTTACAAGTTTTAATGAATCAACTCTATAAGAAACATATTGGCTGCCCACTTTTTCGTAGATATAAAATTTATCTTTCCTTTTACTTATTCCAAAATTTATATCCCCTTCAAAAGAAATAAGTTCATACGGATACTCAATATTATCATGCGTTAATAAAGGATCCGGGAAACCCAGGAGAGGGGAAATTTTCGGCGCTGCGGAAGAATCATTGAAGAAGTAAACGCTATCTTTCGAAACAAACAATGTGGCGCCGGAGTCTGATTTGAGATGCAATGATAAATTAGCTGCCGGGTTTATTTCAAGCGGGTAATGTTTTACGCCTGTTATTTCATCCCTATTAACTTCAACAATCTCAAACTCCTGTAACCCAAGAACAAAAATTTCTCTTCCATTTACAAATTTAGCCCCATAAACACCTTCGCTGAATAAGTAAGGCAGCTCAATTATTTTTGTAACTTTTAATTCATCTTCTTTATTTTGCAATTTTCCCCAGATTATTTTATTCCCGGAAGGATTCTTTATATTTTCACCACAGATCAATAAATTGTTATTATTTACAGAAACGTAACTAATCTTCAGCCACTCATTGTCAAAAAACTTAGCCCATTTTTTGCCATTGAAGCAAAAAATAGCTGTGTTGTTATGTGCGAACAATAAATTATTTGTAATACGGAAAGAGTAAAACTCACTAAAGATGCCCGGTAGAGCAAACGTGTCAACGCTCCAGAAATTAGAAGCTTCGTGCAGTTTTTCCACGATTACATTTTTTTCGGGAGGAGGAGTTTTATTACAATTAAGAAAACTGATAAAGCTGATAAGGAATAAGAAAATTATGCCGGGGCGATAACTTAACCAGGAGGTTTTAATTATTGAATGCACTCTCATAAAGTTCTTCCGGGATAATTTAATATTACGATCTAAACATAATATTGCCTCAGGTAAATATCAATTCCTGATTTAATATGAACTTTAATACCCAAGCTTTGTGCCAGATTTAGTTAATCGTTTTATACTTAAACAGAGGCGCTAAATTATTAACGAGTCCGGTCTAAAACGGTAATTATTATCATTGCGAGACGTCCGTTAGCTAATACGTCATTCAAAGGACAATGACATTACTCAACAGAACCTTCTTAGAGTGAACTCATCAATCATTACTTTTGTTGGTATAGGTGCTAACTAAAGTTGTTGCGCAGCCTATGTTTCTGTCATTTATAGTGCGGCATCCGTTAACTAACGGAGGGATTGCGAGCCGAATATGCTTCGTAAAATTGCAAACAAATAGTTTTATCAAAACTCAGAAAATTGTGTTGATGAAGTAAAGTAGTGTATCAGTAATAATAATAGAGTTTCTGCAAAATAGCTTATCTGTCATTTCGAAGGAGTCTTCTGCCAAAGGCATCCCTTTGGGAGACTGAGAAATCTCTTAAGAACATGAGATTTCTCCCTTCGGTCGAAATGACATTAACCTGAAAAATTTATTTTGCAGAAACTCTAATGTAATCCGCAGGTTAGTTAACCGGCAGATTAATTTTTATTTGCGCTAAACACCAACATATTTCT
>MNYQ01000142.1 GCA_001873185.1 Ignavibacteria bacterium CG2_30_36_16
TTTTTATAAAAATATATTTTTGGGGGACGAAATAGTTTATGTCGAATGATTATAAAAGTGAAGACGAAGTTCTCGGCAAAGCATACGATGCGCGTCTAATGCGCCGGCTTCTTGGTTATATTAAACCTTACAAGAAATATGTTGTCTTTGCAATAATACTTAATGCTGTTGTTGCTGCATTAGGTCCCGTTCGCCCTTATCTCACTAAAGTTGCCATCGATAAATACATTGTGAAATCAAATTATGATGGTCTCCTTTTAATAGCGGTGCTTCTTTTTGCATCGCTGCTGCTTCAATCAATTATCCAATATTTCTTAACATATTATACACAACTCCTCGGACAAAAAACAATTTATGATTTGCGAATGCAGTTGTTTTCGCACACTCAAAAATTAGCGTTGAAATTTTTCGATAAAACTCCCATAGGTAGAATAGTAACCCGAACCACAAACGACGTTGAATCGCTTAATCAGCTATTCTCGTCAGGTATAGTAATGGTATTCAGCGATATATTCATAATCATCTGGATACTTCTATTTATGTTTTTTATGGATGTTAAGCTATCCCTTGTTACACTGTCCGTTCTGCCGATACTATTTTACGGAACTTTCCTTTTCAGAAAAAAAGTTCGTGAATCATACCGCGATGTACGCATGCACCTTGCAAGATTAAACAGTTATATGCAGGAACATGTGACAGGAATGAGCGTAGTGCAAATTTTTAGAAAAGAAGAATCCGAAGAGAAACGCTACGCACATATAAATGCCGATCATCGTGATGCAAATATTCGTTCTATTTTTTATTATGCTGTTTTTTACCCCGGCGTCGAGTTTTTAAGTTCAATAGCAATCGGGCTTATAATTTGGTACGGAGGAGGAGAAGTTTTTCAAGGCGTTTTGACAATTGGCGTGCTTTTCGCTTTTATTCAATATACAGAAATGTTCTTCAGACCCATACGCGATCTTTCCGAAAAATATAACATAATGCAAACTGCAATGGCTTCATCCGAAAGGATATTCAAACTTTTAGATAATCAAACTTTCGTTAACAATCCCGCCTATCCAAAAAGTTTTGAAAAAGTAAAGGGTGAAATTGAATTTCGTAATGTTTGGTTTGCATATCAAAAAGAAGAATATGTTCTAAAAAATATTTCTTTTAAAATCAAACCCGGAGAGTCCATAGCCATTGTCGGGCATACAGGAGCTGGAAAGACGAGTATCATAAACATATTAACGAGGTTTTATGATATTCAGAAAGGTTCAATCCTGGTTGATGGAATTGATATTCGTGATATCGATAAGCGGGATTTACGCAAACATATTTCAACTGTTCTTCAAGATGTGTTTTTGTTTTCAGGCGATATAAAATCAAACATAAGTATGGCAAATGAAAATATTTCTTTAGTAAAATTGCAGCAAGCAGCACGAACTGTTGGTGCAGATAAATTTATTGAGAGTTTGCCTGAAAAGTACAACGAAGTTGTTAAAGAACGCGGTGCAACGCTCAGCGTGGGGCAGAAGCAGCTAATATCCTTTGCAAGGGCGCTTGCTTACGATCCGCGTATTTTAATTCTCGATGAAGCAACTTCGAGCATAGACACAGAAACAGAGTTACTAATACAACGCGCAATTGAAAAACTTTTAATCGGAAGAACTGCAATTGTTATTGCACATAGGCTTTCAACTATTCAAAGTTCTGATAAAATTCTTGTGATGCACAAAGGTGAGATACGGGAAACAGGAAATCATCAGGAATTACTTGCAAAACGGGGAATTTATTATAAATTATACCAGCTTCAATATAAAGATCAGGAAGTGGTTCGTTCTAACTAATATTTCATTTTCGGGAAATGAAATAAGAGAAAATATATTTAATAAACTTTTTGGGAGTATACTATGGCACAAGTTCGTTTTATGACGCTTGCTCGTTTTATAATTGAGCAGGAACGTTTACACCCTGAAGCCACCGGCGAGCTATCGCAGTTGCTTCATGACCTGTCACTCGCTGCAAAAATTATTTCACTCGAAGTTAATAAAGCCGGTCTTGTTGATATACTCGGCTTCACAGGGAGCGATAATGTACACGGCGAACATGTAAAAAAGTTGGATATGTTCGCGCACGAAATTATGGTAAAAGCGATGGATCACGGCGGACATCTTTGCGCAATGGCTTCCGAAGAAGAAGAAGGGATTATACATATTCCATCGGAACACAATATCGGCAAATATGTTCTTCTATTCGATCCGCTTGATGGTTCTTCAAATATTGATGCGAACATTAGCATAGGAACTATTTTTTCAATTTATAAAAGAATATCACCCGATGGTCAGCCCGGCACGATGGAAGATATGATTCAACCTGGTCTAGAACAAATAGCTGCAGGGTATGTTGTTTATGGTTCGAGCACTATGCTGGTTTACACTGCCGGACATGGCGTGCATGGATTCACACTTGACCCGGCATTCGGCGAGTTCCTCCTTTCACATGAGAACATTCAAATTCCGAAGAAAGCAAAAATTTATTCAATCAACGAAGGGAACTATTTGTATTGGCATACTGGATTGAAAAAATATATTAAATACTTACAGGAAGAAGACAAAGCCGATGGACGACCTTATTCATCCCGATACATTGGTTCGATGGTGGCGGATATTCATCGTAATTTATTATACGGAGGAATTTTTATGTATCCGGGGGATTCGCGCAATCCCAACGGTAAACTTCGGATGATGTACGAATGCAACCCGATGGCTTACATAGTTGAAGCGGCTGGCGGGAGAGCCTCAAACGGCAAACAGCGAATACTCGAAATTAAGCCTGAAAAGCTCCATCAGCGAATGCCAATATTTATCGGCTGTGAGTATGATGTGAAACTTGTTGAGGAGTTTATGGCTAAGGAGGAGGAAAGTTTTTAAGGATTGTTAGTTGAAAATTATTTTGGGGACGCCGGATTGCGACGTCTCTTTTAATATGTTCTTTAAATTCTACTTAATCTTATCAATTTCCGTTTTAATTAGCCTTGCAATTTCTTCTTCTGAAATTCCTTCTAGTTTAAGCTTCATTGTTTTGGCAAGAACTTCGGGTTCGTCACCTTCACCTTTTACATATTTATAAAGAGCAAAGCCCAAACGGTTCCGGTCGTTCATTATAGGGAGATAATTGTTTAGAGCTTCTACAATTCCATAAACTTTTTTTTCAATCGAATCATCGGAAAATTTTTTAACTTCCGGAGGCGGTAGCGTTGTCATTTTTTAATCCTTAATTTTTGTCGTTAAAATAGCACCGGTTTTTCAAAAGAGCAATATAAATTAAAATTAATATTTTCATTTTAACATCTGTTTTTAACATTCCATAAGTTTTATCTATTTTCCGAAGTGCAATATTTTCATTATTTAAAGTCTACAAGTTGAATACAAAAAACATCCTTCGTCTAATTGAAGACGGGAATATTAAAAAGATATTAATAATTCGATTAAGTTCACTAGGTGACGTTCTTTTAACAACTCCGCTTATCCGTTCGTTAAAAAAACAATTTCCGGAATTGATTATTCATTTTGTAATTAAAAAGAACTATATAAATACGCTTGTTAATAACCCTTATTTAGATAGAATTTTCATCTATGAAAAAGACAAATTAGCTGAATTAAAAAGTAACCTTGCGGCGAACAAATATGATTTAATTATAGATCTTCAGAATAATCTCCGCTCGTTCAGATTAACATCAAAATTAAAAACGAAAAAAACTTTTTTTAATAAACAAACCATCTCAAAATTCCTTCTTGTGAAGTTCAAAATAAATAAATTAAAAGAGGCGCCGCCAATTCCGGAAAGATATTCGGAGTCAATCCCCGGATTTAAATTAGATAATGATGGATTAGACTTATTTACAAAAGAACAACCACCTACAGAAATAATTGGGAGAAATAATTTAATAGGATTTTGCCCCGGCTCCCGTCATTTCACTAAAATGTGGCTCAAAGAATATTATATTGAACTTGGAAATATTTTAACTGAAGCCGGTCACCAAATCGTTTTATTTGGCGGTAGAAGCGATATGGAAATTTGCAGCGAACTGAGAGAAAAAATCCCCAATTCAATATCTTTATGTAATGATGATGATATTTTGCAAACAGCAGCAGATATGAAATTATGCAGACTTGTCGTTTGTAACGACTCCGGCTTAATGCATACAGCCTGCGCAGTTAAAACGCCGGTGATAACATTTTTTGGCTCTACTGTAAGGGAGTTTGGCTTTGCGCCTTATAAGAACAAAAATTTAATTTTAGAGAACAAATCTTTATCTTGCAGACCGTGTTCTCACATAGGCAGGTCAAGCTGCCCGAAAGATCATTTTAAATGTATGCTCGAGTTAAAACCCGGGATTGTTTATAAACATATTGTTGATTTGTTAGACTCTTAATGAAATTATTCTGGTATTTATTTTATAACATTTTAATTGTGCCTCCGTTCTTTCTTCTCATGAAAATGGCGGGACTATTTAATTCAAAAGTTAGACGCGGTATTGCCGGACGTAAAAGGCTCTTTGAAGATTTGTTATTGACAGCCGCCCCGCTTGATAAAGACAAAAAGCTTATTTGGTTCCATTCATCTTCACTTGGTGAATTCGAACAAGCAAAACCAATTCTTGAAAAATTAAAAAAAGAATTTAATGTAAATATCATTATCACATTCTTCTCCCCCTCGGGCTATGAGAACTCGCGCAAATATCCTTATGCGGATATTGTATCCTATATTCCATTTGACTCTGCGAGGCAGGCAAAAAAATTTATAAACCTTGTCCGCCCGGATTTATCTATATTGATGCGTTATGACATCTGGCCTAATCACATATGGGAGATGAAAAAAGCAGGCATTCCCTCATTTCTTGTTGACGCAACAATGAAAAAAGGATCTCCGAGGAAACTTCCATTTATTAAAAATTTTCACAAAATTTTGTTCAAAGATCTGACGAGAATCCTAACTGTTTCTGTGCTAGACGAAAAAGGATTTAAGGAATTTGGCTGTACAGATAATCAGGTTGTTGCTGTCGGAGACACACGATTTGACAGAGTGTATGAGCGCAGCAGGCTTGCCAGGGGTATGAATTTAATTAAAGATGAATTGCTTTCCGGTAAAAAAATATTTGTTGCTGGAAGTACATGGGAACAGGACGAAGAAGTTATTCTCCCCGCATTTTCTAAACTTGCTAAATATGATAAAGATGTAATATTAATTATTGCACCGCACGAACCAACTTTACTTCATCTTGAAAAAATTGAGAATGAATATGCAGGTGAACTTTCTACAATAAGATTTTCTTCTATGAATAATTATCTTGATGAACGTGTAATTATCGTCGATTCTATAGGAATATTACTAACTTTATACACTTATGCTGATGTCGCTTTTGTTGGAGGAAGTTTTAAACAGAACATACACAATGCATTGGAAGCCGCTGTTTACGGCATCCCTGTGCTGTTTGGTCCGAAGATTGACAATTCGCAGGAGACACAGGAATTATTAAAACGCGGAGGCGGCATTTTAATAAAAAATAAAAGAGATGCCTTTAAACAACTGCGGACCTTGTTCAGTAAAGATAGAACAAGAAAAGAGAAAGGCGATATTTCTTATAAGTATGTGCAAGAGAACCTCGGAGCAACAGAAAAAATTATAAAAGAAATTTCTGTTTATATTTAATTACAACACTGGCAGATATTTTTCTTTAAACACTTTTAAATGATGTTCAACATGTCCTGCCATTATATAAATTAAAGCTCTTACAGAAACTTTCCTGTTGTTCGCGGTGCCCTTTCTTTTAAGAGTTTCATAATCAAAAGAATTGAATAAAATTAAATTCGACCCCCTCAGTTTTATAAATTCATCAACTAAACTTTTAATAGACCGCTGATTAAATTTTCCTCCGGCGACATAATCATCATGCTCGTAACCGGGGAGTGATTGCTCTTCACCACGAGCAATCGATAATGCCCGAAAAGAAAAAATTCTTTCCGCATCAACAACATGTCCAAGTAGTTCTTTCACGCTCCACTTTCTTTCGGCGTAACTTTTCACGGCTTTCGTATCGGCAAGCACAGAAAACAAGTTTTGAACTTCTCTCAACTGCTCATGCATTACCGAGAGCGGGTTTTTCTCTCCAATAGATTCTATATAGCCTGCATAAAAAGGAGCGTACTCATCTTCTATTGGTTTTTTCATAAATAATTTTTCCTGTTTCATTCTTCTTTCCAAATTTTAACTTCAAAAACTCCCTCCGAATCTGCAACGCCTCTAAACATCCCGGATGAACTAAAGACCATAGAATAATTTCCTTCTTTGTCCACTGCGATTATTCCGCCCGCGCCTTCGGGTAATCTATTAAATATCATCTCATCCGCCGCTTGCTGAAGCGTGAATCCTTTATATTCCATTAATGCAGAAACATTGAAAGCAACATTATGTCGTATAAACAATTCCCCTGTGCCGGTTGCAGAAACTCCGCATGTTTTATTGTTTGCATAATTACCCGCTCCAATTATTGGTGAATCACCCACCCGACCGTGCATTTTGTTTGTCATTCCTCCTGTTGATGTGCCAGCCGTTATATTTCCCTCATTGTCGATTGCAACACAACCGACTGTCCCTTTTATTTTTTCTTGCGACTTTTTCAGTTGCTCAAATCTTTTTTCGGTATCGAAGTAACTATTCTCTACAAAAGTTACTCCCATCTTTTTCCCATATTGCTCGGCGCCTTCACCAAAGAAGAAAACATGCGGTGATTTTTCCATTACAAGCCGCGCAAGTGATATAGGATTTTTAATTCCCGTCACTCCCGCAACTGCTCCGCAGCTTAAATCTTTTCCAAACATTATTGAAGCGTCGAGTTCATGTTTCCCTTCAGCGGTATAAACGGCTCCTCTGCCAGCGTTAAACTTTGGGTTATCTTCAAAGTAATTTATTACCCTCTCAACTGCATCAAGGCTGCTGCCGCCGAGATGCAATATCGATTTGCCGATTGACAAAGCTTCCTTAAGCGCGCTATAATAATCTTCCTTTACTGAGTCGGGCATATCTTTACTTATAGTCCCTGCGCCGCCATGTATTACTATTGTATATTTGTTTTGAGAAAATATTGTTGCTGTAGTTAAAAAGCAAAATATAATAATTGCTAATGTTTTATTTGGAATGAGCATCTGTACTCCGGATTTGTATTATTTAAGTTTTTCTAATTCTTTTTCGAGTCGTAAAATAAAATTTGCCTGAGCGTTGTTAATTTTAATTAGAGCTTCATCTTTTTTAAAATATTTTCCGATGTCAATTTCCGGGAATAAACTTTTTTTGCCCGACTTAAATGGATATTCCATTTCAAATTGATTTGAAACTAAATTTGGTAGTTCACATGACGAACCCACAAATGCCCATGCATGAATTTCTTTTCTGTTTTTTTGCACTACCTCTCCGAGTGAGATGTATTTCCCGTTTGGTTTTATTCCTGTTTCTTCTTCAAATTCTCTTTTTGCGGCAATCTGTAAATCCTCTCCTTCTTCGGCTATTCCTTTTGGGATTCCCCAGTAACCTGCATCTTTATTTGCAAATAGAGGACCACCCGGATGAACAAGAAAATATTCTAACTCGTTATCGCTATAACGATACATCAGCAACCCTGCACTAATAATCAATTCTCACCTCATCTTGAAAATACTTTTAAACCGGCTATACCAATAATTATTAGAAAAATAAAAAACAACCTTGCAAACTCTTTAGATTCATCGAAGAGAACTATACCGAGAATTGCTGTTCCTACAGCGCCAATTCCCGTCCAAACTGCATATGCAGTGCCCACGGGGATATTTTTTAATGAATAAGCGAGAAGCCCCATGCTTATTACTATACTTACAATTGTAAATACTGAAGGATAAAATTTCGAAAATCCCTCTGAATATTTTAACCCGATTGCCCAGGCAACTTCAAACATTCCGGCGATAAATAATATTAACCATGCCATAAAAATATATTCTCTTATTTTTTTAATTTGTTAATGTACTGCAAAAAAATTCTCATATTTTACACAAGGCAGCCGATTCTCCCGCAGAACACTAATCACAATTACCCTCCAGTCATTACCATTTCCCGAAAAGGCTGCTTCTTTATTTCTTCCGAAGATGACATAAGGGCATCTCTAAAAACAAAGTGTCATTGCGAATGAGTCCTCGAATGAAGCAATCCCAGTGTAGAATTTTTAGATTGCTTCGCTCGCAATGACAATTGATTTTGAGATTTTAGCGATACACATAAGTCTTTCACTATCTGTTAGCTAACCGACTAACTTTACCAAGAAAGACCTTTCGTGCCAACATAATCCGTTTATTTTTTTCTTGAAGATAAAAATAATAAATCAATTAACTTCACCTTAGCCTCCGTTTTTTCTTGCCGCTCTCTTTTTTACTTTTTCTTCACTCCAACCTCTTATTTCTTATCTTTTATTTTTAATCTCCTGACTTTCCTTTTTCTAAACAATCAAATTTGTTCCGCCTCCTCGCCAAGAATTTTGTCAACCACAGATTTTATGCGAAGGAATGATTCGTCATCAGTTTTACTTTGGATATCATTCAACATGGCTAATAATCTTGAAGCGGTTTCAATTTTCATCTTTGCCTGCTTTTCTAAGTATTTTGTTTTTATTTCTGCTTCACGAGTTTCAATTATTTCTTTAGCGTCCCCTTCTACAAGTGTTATAAGCATTGATACAAGGCGGTTTAATATTTTTAATACAGCATCTGAGGAAAAACCACCGAGCATCGAAATAATTGACGTATTTATATTTAGGCTGCCATTGGTTTGAGGAGGAACAATTAAATTTGAAAGTATAATCCCGGCAATAATTCCGATAATTATTCTATTATAATAAAATGTAATATAAGTAGGATCGAAACTGCGGTTAACAACATATTTATTGGCTGTATAAAGGGAGTAAAAGTACGCTCCCAAACCGGAAGAAAATAAAAGGTTAGCTTGCACATAATAAATATTATCGAGATAGAAACCGGTAATAACAAAACCCGTTAAGAAAAGTATACTCATCATCCACATGTTGCGGATAACCGGAATGGTTTTGGTTCCCAAAACAAAAAACATTTTTTTGCTCGGAGTTGTATAATCAATTGACATTGGCGTCGCCGGAGAAACCGCAGCGGCAAGAGTTGTATAAATTTTATTAATCTGGCTTAATTCCTTAGTGTCAAAGGGAAAATCAACGCTGCTTCCTGATGAAGATTTTTCATAGTGAATTTGTTTTACTTCAATCGGAGCAATTGCCGGCAAAATCCAATCAGGCAGCTTTTTACCGCTTGCTACTGCATATTGCAGCATTGTTTTTATTTCCCGAATGATTTTAAAAACCGCAGGTCTATTAAATTTTTCCACAGAATCCATCACGCACCTCTTACTTAATGTACGAAATTAGTATTCACAACCCGGATGAACAATTTATTATTGTTTATTGCGGTTAAAAATTACATAAGTAAAATTATTAAATCAATATTAGCGGCGGCGGCAGTATTCTTTTACTGCTTCAAGAGAAGGAGCATAACCGTTTTGATATGCAGAGATAAAATCGTTACATGCTTCTTTTTGCTTTCCGAGTTCCATTTTAATTACACCGCGCCGGAATAATACTAACCCATTGAGCGGTTCAAGAGTTAAAATAAAGTTTAAGTCATTCAATGCAGATTTTAATTCTTTAAGTTCTTTCAGGCTTTCGCTTCGAAATAAGTAAGCGGTAAAATTTTGAGCGTTAAGTTTTATTGCTTCTGTAAAATCATGTATAGCGCTTTTATGTTCACCTTCAAAACTTTTATCGTAACCTCGTGCAAGTAATAGGTTATCATCGAGAGGATTAAGTGAAATTGCCTTATTATAATCTTCAATTGCAGTTTTATGATTTCCAAGAATACCTTTTGCGTTAGCACGGTTAACGTATGCTTCTGTGTAAAGAGAATCAAGCTGAACTGCCCGGGTATAATAAAATATCGCAGTCTCAAAATCCTGTCGGAGTGAATAAATATAACCGAGCGTAAAAAATGCTCTCTTATTGTAAGGGTCTTCAACAAGTGCAAGCCTCACACTCTTTTCTGCAGCAGTTAGGTCATCTAATTGAATGAGTTCTACTCCTTTAGAAATTAATGCGGATAAAAGATCATCATCAATAATTAAGGCTTTGTTATAATCTTCAACGGCTTCATTATGCCGCTCAATTTTACTTTTGGCAAGAGCGCGTTTTATATAGCCCTCGGTGTTGCCCGGGTTTTCATCAATTGCAAGCGAATAAAACTCTATTGCAGAGTGGTACTTACCTTCCGAAAAATTAATATCCCCTTTCATCAAATTTTTAGAAATCAAAGAACAGCCAGAAAATAACGCCGCCATTATAAACAACAACCATGCTGTTTTATAAATATTTTTATGATGATTAGTTCTGATCATTAATACTCATCTTCGTACTCAACTTTACCTTCATATGAATATTTCTTTTGGTAGGTAAGACGTCCCTTTTCATATCTCTCCTTTAACATTATTTTGCCATTTTCATAATAGGTTGTCGCTTCGCCCTGAAGTTTGCTGTCCCTATAATTTGCCACGAGCTTCAATTTCCCATCATGGAACCATGCTTTAAATTGTCCCTGCTTCAGATCTTGCACGTACAAAACTTGAGAAGCCAATTTACCATCTTCATAAAAGAACTTTTGCATTCCATCTCGTTTACCATTTACGATTGGTATTTGAGATTCTACTGCGCCGTTTTTATGATATGTTTCCTGAATAATAACTTCCTTTTCCTGGCATCCGCCTATTACGGTAAAAAGAAGGAGTATGGCTGTTAAATTAATTATGACACTAAATTTCATTTTCAATCCAGAATAATTAATAATTTTTGCCGTGAAAATTACAATAATGCTCAATATCTTCAACCTAAATATTTAGATATTCTTCCCAAATCTTAAAGAGCCGGTAAGTTGCAAAAATGTCATCGCCGCAATAAACAGCAATATCCTTTATCCTTCCTGCTTCATATAAATTTTTTACCTCCATACCGGATACACCTTTTGATTTTGGGGAATGAATACCGAAGGCGTGGCAGTAAAAATCCAAATTAAATTTTCGCGTAAGACCGAAATATGTAAACTGCTCGAGCAAGTCTATATGGGTGGAAATATCGTATCTTTTGCCGAGAAGATTTTTTGATGGCTTAATTTTTAGTTTTGCAGAGCGCATCATTAAAAACGGGGCGTCAAAATTTCGCCCGTTAAAAGTAACAAATTGTGTGGCGACTTTAGCGATACGCCAAAACGAAGAGAGCATTTCTTCTTCGCTTACACCTTTGTAGTAGATGTTCTTCTCATCGTTGTTCCACTCTTCACCAACTGCGCTTTCATAATAAACAAACGCTTTTTTTTTCTGAACGTCATAAATTCCGATTGCTATTACCTTAGCTGTAAACGGGTAAAGGCTTAGGTAACGAAGGACTTCGTCAATTTTATTTTGCCTTACTCCTTCCGAAGTTTCTTTTTCGGCATAACGAAGTAAATACTCCTGCTGGCTTTCGGATAATTCATCAAGAGGGAAGCTGCAAGTTTCTATATCGAACACTATCTGGCGCATAGAACCTCGACTGTTTGTGATTATTTATCTTTAATTATTTTTACGTCTTTTTCGTAAGCAGAGATCTTTTGATAAACTTCATTGGAAAGTTCGGTTGATTTTCCTGTCATCTTGTCAACATGAACAACTACACCCGTACCGTCAACCACTACCTGTCCGGTTTTTGCGTTTATTATCAAATGGTCAAAACCGAATGATGAATTTTTTAAATATGAAACGCGTGAGTAAATATAAAGTTCGTCATCGTATCTTGAATGAGACCGGTAATTAATTTCGTTGCGCACTATAAAAAATATTTTTCCGTCCGAAAAAATTCCGCCTTCCGGCATTAAACCGACTTCTTTAATATACTCAAGACGCGCATGTTCAAAAAAGTTTATATACACGGCGTTGTTACAAACGCCAAGCATATCTACTTCATTAAATCTTACCTTGACGGATATTTTATGTCTAAAATTTTTCTGTGAAAGTTCTGCCATTATTTAAAAACTTCTTTTAATGTTTTTATCGCTTCAGTTATATCCTCATCTGTAACATCCAAATGTGTAACCGCACGAATTAAATCAATTTTGCCCGGCGAAAACAAAATTCCTTTTTCTTTACATCTTTTAATTGATTCTTCAACGCTTATATTTAACGGTTTGAACAGAAGTATATTGGTCTGAACTGCGTTCATATCAATTTCTAAGTTCGGAATTTCATTTATTGCATCTGCAATTAATTTTGCTCTTCTATGATCTTCTATTAGCCTTTTGGTATTATTCTCAAGTGCATACAAACCGGCTGCTGCCAAAATTCCAACCTGCCGCATACCCCCGCCCCAGGCTTTGCGAACACGAAATGCTTCTTTAATAAATTCTTTTGAACCGGCTATTATTGAACCGACAGGAGCGCCAAGCCCTTTCGATAAGCAGGCTGATACAGTGTCGAAATACTTTGTGTACTCTTTAACCGCAAGCCCGGAAGCCACAGACGCATTCCATATTCTTGCACCGTCAAGATGAAAATAAAGATTGTGCTTTTTTGTCAGTTCCTTCAATTTAACTATTTCGTTGATTGACCAAACAGTACCGCCGCCGCGGTTGTGTGTGTTTTCAATTTCGATAACTTTCGTACGCGGCATGTAATAAGCGCTTGTAGGGCGAATAAGAGGCTCTACTTGATCGGCAGTTATAACTCCATTTTTTCCTTCAACGGGATAAAGTTGAATTCCGCTTAACGCAGCGGGCGAACCGGATTCATAATTAAAAATATGTGCGTCACGATCGCAGATAACTTCGTCACCTGGATTTGTTAAAACATTTAAGCTTATTTGATTGCCAAGTACTCCGCTCGAAACAAATAAAGCAGCCTCTTTACCAAGAAGTTCGGCGGCATATTCTTGAAGTTGGTTTGCGGTGGGATCTTCTTGAAATACATCATCGCCAACTTCTGCTTCATACATTGCTTTACGCATCGCAGCGGATGGACGCGTGACTGTATCGCTTCTTAAGTCAATATATTTTTTCATTTTTCATTTTCATTATTTATTGTAATGGACGAGGTCAATATTATAAAAACTTTAGTAAATTAAAAATACACCGGGCTACTTAACGAACTGCAGATTAAGTACAACTTTAAATATAAGTATCCTTTTTATTTCCGGGACAACTTTTTAAGGGAGATAAATCTTTCTTCCCACAAGATTAATTGAGATAAGTATAACAATACGAAATGATAATTTTAATTTTCAACTCTTAGTATCGGATATGAATTTCCCTTTAATAAATATTTATATTCTTTATAAGTGACAAGCCCGATCATTGATTGCGGCTCAAGAGCAAGCACAAGTAAATTACTATGAAGTTGATTAATGGGGACGAAATAGTATCCCTCCCGAGGATACATATCGGCGAAATCCTTTTTTTCTGCTTTAATATTTGGAATTGGAACTCCTTCGAGCACTATAGAATCGGTAATAGAAACATAATATACTTTTATTATCTGCCTGTCGTCCGGAACGTAATTTTTATATTCTATTTTATGTTTATTCATCCACTTAACTAATAAAGAGTCTACCTTCGGGATTAAATACGCCGCTGGTTTATTGACCGTTAAAATCGGTGCGACAACGGAATGATATTCTATTACGGTAATCAAACTATCTCCGTCGCTGTATAATGAACGAAGATTTAAAGTGAGAGTATCATTTCCTTTTATATGCTCCATCCTTATCGCAACTTCCTCGCCTGCGCGGGAATGTTTTAATTTTGCACGTGCCCGGTTAACTGTTTTTATTATTTCATTTATATTTTTGTAAGAATATTCAAGCAATGCTTTCATCCCGGCAGTCTGCCCTTCTGCACGGCGTTTAATGTTATCTGCCAAACGGTCTTTGCCGTTTAATCCTTCCATTATAAATGAAAGAGAGTTAAGAATTGCAAAGCTTTGTCTGCCGTCATTAATATCAACAGTACTGTGTCTCATTCGCGATTTGTTCGGCGGTCCTTCAAGTATATAATTGTTAAAAGTAAAATCGCGTTCTGATAAATATTTTTTTATGAAAGGGAGAGCTTCCTTATTTTGCATTTCTCTTATTTCAAATGCAACATTGGGGTTTGTAGCAGCGCCAATTTGTTCGTCAAAATTCTTTATGTAGCCAAACTCCTGCCACTCTCCGTCATAAGGATAATATTCATGCACATCCAATGTTACTTCAAACAAATAGTTGTTGAAAAACTTGTGGAGTGCTTCAGTCTCCGGCTGACTCAACGTTAGATGATTACGATTTAGATCCTCTATATTACTGTTGCGTCTTTCCTCTTTTTCAGCGCCGTCGGGATTTAACTGTGGAATAATCGCAAGTTCAATTTTATTAAATAATGTATCAAGCTCACCTTCATAAATATTTTTCAAAAGCATCAGCGCGCCTTCCTTGCCCGAAGGTTCGTTGCCGTGCTGTTGTGCGAATATCAACACTCTAATTTTACTTTCGTCTTTTCCGAATTCATCATTTGAAATTAAAAGAGCTGGAATATCGTATCCACCGGGGCTTTTGCCAATCACTTCAGTTTTAATTTTTGGTGACGGTTCAATTTGATCAATAAAATGAATTAGCTGATGATAGGAAGTGAGACTGTCGTAATTATTTACTTCGAGCGGCAGTTTAATTTGGGCTGATGCGGATAATGTACAGAATAATAAAAGAAGTATAATTCGTTTTTTCATTGCATTCTCTTAGATAGTTTTAAATATTCATCAGTTCCAATTCAAACATAACACAATATTCAAATTTGAATTGATAATTCAGTTTCGTTTTATCTCAAAAGAATCATCTTCCTGGTTTGTTTAAAATTGCCGCTTATCAAGCTATAAAAATATCCTTCTTGAACAGCAAATTCACTCATTTTCAACCTTTTCTTGTTCTGCAGGTTTTTCAGCGAGGTATCCTTCTTTAACCAAGTTATCGTACGACTTAAATATTTTTATCGTCACTTCGTTAGAAAAGTTGTAACCGGTAGATTCAATTTTAATACCGTTTATTACTTTGGTTAGTTTTATTGATGCAATAAGTTTGTCGTCTGTAATTAGATCATATTCAATTTTAGTTTTTTTCGCGGGAATGTTTGTCAAAGCCCAGTAGATTCCCTTTTTAGCATTCGTAAATGATGATTGAATATCTTCTTCAATTTTTGATTGAGAAAACGATATAGCTGAAAACAACCCAACAAGAACGAAAAAATTAAACTTATTCATAGTTCTCCCACAAATATTTTTTTTTGATGAAATATAATATTCGTATTTTATAAATGCTATATTTTTAAAAAATTTATTTGAGGAATGGAATGTGCATTAAAGTATTGCTGTTTGAAATTTTATTATTCTTCTCAACTGCATTGACTCAAAATATCACCTGGCAAAAACTTGCAGAAGATTTACAATTCCCCGAAGGACCGGCATGGAACGGCAGTGCATTATTTGTATCAAGCTGCTACGGTGGTTATATAACAAGGATTGAGGGTACAGTAGCCGAAACATTTATTGATTCTTCAATGAAACCTTTCAATGTAAAACAATCCAATGGTTTAACTTTTGGAAAAGATGGCAACCTATATGCTTGCGATTACGGAATAGGCGCCATACTCAAAATAACAGACAAAGGCATGACCGAAATAATATCGCCCGGATATGAAGGGAAAAAATATAACCGCCCGAATGATTTGGCATTTTCGCCCCAAGGATTTTTATTTTTTACAGATCCTAAATCGTACGGTAAAGATAAACCCGACGGGAGATTATTTAAACTCAATATAAATTCGGGTGAGGCGGAATTAATTGAAGATAGTTTATGCTTCCCGAATGGAATTGCTTTTTCAATAGATGGAAAAAATTTATTTATTTGCGAATCGGCAATGAATAGAATATTAAAATTCGGGGTTGCTGATGATGGTAGAATATCAAATCGAACTGTTTTTATTGAACTACCCGGCGGTGATCCTGACGGAATAGCATTTGATAATTCTGGCAGATTATACTGTGCTCATTTCGGCAGCGGCATTATTTATATAATCAGCAAGGAAGGAAAAATATTATCAGAATTAAAAACTCCAGGTAAAAAGCCGAGCAATATTGAATTTGGCGGTGACGATTTGAAAACTTTATTTATAACCGAAGATGAAACAAACTCAGTTTATAAAACCCTTGTGGAAATACCCGGACAAAAGTTGTTCTTTGCTCCATTTTAATCATTAAAGATATGCGGACTTCCGGAAATTTTCCCTATGAGATTCCTTTGTAGCTTTGGAAAAGCCCCTTAAATATTGTGTGATTATGTTATTCACGTTTTGAAGGAAGCGGCTATTAGCCCCGACTTTAAGGGGCTGAAAGATGGGAACCTCTAAAACAACATCTTGCTTTTCCATGGGAATCTTCTTATTGAGTTAATTAAATATTTTTTTAGTTTGAACAACAACAAAGGAAAACTATGACTAAACATGCACCACCCATTGAAAAAATTATGCGTCCTTTCCAGGAATTTTTACACACGCAGGCATCAGGCGGAATAATTTTATTAGCAGCTGCCATAATAGCTCTAATCTGGGCAAACTCTCCTTGGAATTTTGTATACACAGATTTGTGGCATACACATTTGAAAATAGGTTTTGACAACTTCAACCTCGATTATTCACTTCATTATTGGATTAACGACGGATTGATGGTAATATTTTTTTTCGTGGTAGGGCTCGAAATAAAACGCGAGCTTCTTGTTGGCGAACTATCTTCCGCTCGCCAAGCTGCTCTTCCGATAGCAGCTGCTCTTGGCGGAATGATTGTGCCTGCATTATTCTATTTTGCATTTAATACAAGCGGACAAGGCGCTAATGGATGGGGAATACCAATGGCTACCGATATTGCATTTGTAGTTGGCATATTTGCTCTACTTGGGAAGAACGTTCCTGTCTCACTCAAAATATTTATTACTGCTCTTGCCATAGTAGATGACATCGGGGCGGTTCTTGTAATTGCCGTTTTTTATTCTTCCGAAATCTCGATCGTAGCAATAGGTATTGCATCCGGTTTAGTGCTGCTCTTAATTATATTAAATAAACTTGGCGTGCGTAGTTTGCTTATCTATTCTATTGTTGGTGTTGCTTTATGGATGGCATTCTTAAAATCGGGAGTGCATGCTACAATTGCAGGTGTCGTACTTGCGTTCACTATCCCTGCGTTAACACGATTAAACACGAAAGAATTTTTAGACAAAGGCAATCAGCTTATGAAGGAGTTTGACGTAGCTGGTGAGGAAGGTCCGCACATTCTTACAAATGCACCCCGACAGTCAATTGTGGATGAGTTGAAATCCAATGTTGAAAAGATGATGACACCGCTGCAAAGGTTTGAACATGGACTTCATCCGTGGGTTTCATTTATAATTATGCCTGTATTCGCCCTTGCCAACGCGGGAGTTAATTTTACTTCAGATTTTTTTAGCGATTTAATAAATCCAATAAGTCTTGGAATAATTTTCGGTTTATTTCTCGGAAAGCAGATTGGAATATTTTCATTTAGCTGGATTGCTGTTAAATTAGGCTTTGCTTCCAAACCAAAGGGAGTAAATTGGAAATTGATTTATGGCGCCGGAATAATGGCGGGCATAGGATTTACAATGTCTCTGTTCATTTCCAATCTTGCTTTTGCCGATGACGAGTTGACAAAAATTGCAAAGGTTGGAATTCTGACTGCTTCATTATTATCAGGCATTATTGGTTTTCTACTTTTAAAATCAAGCGTCAAAAATCATAATAAAAATCAAACCACAAAAGAAATAGTTTCTTAAAAGCGATTTTTTATAAACTATGATACACACCGTTATGCTTTGTTTTAGCCTGGCGGTGTGTCTATTTTTGCTATCTCATTAATCAATTAAGAATAAAATAAAATGGAATTAAAACTTGATAAGTTAGAAAAATTTAATGGACGTAAAGGTCCGCTTCTTTTTATAATAATGGACGGTGTTGGCATTGGGAAAAAATATGATGGGAATGCTGTTTACAAAGCAAACACACCGGTGCTCGATAAATTATTTAAGATGCCTCTCTACACTCAATTAAAAGCACACGGTCCTGCTGTTGGCTTGCCATCAGAAGATGATATGGGCAATAGCGAAGTTGGGCATAATGCAATTGGCGCTGGAAGAATATTTGAACAGGGCGCTAAACGTGTAAACCACGCTCTCGAAACCGGCGAAATTTTTGAAACCGATGTTTGGAAAAATGTAATAAAAAATGGAATGAACGGGGGCACAATTCATTTTATCGGATTGCTTTCCAGTGGAAATGTTCACTCACACATCAAGCATCTTTTTGCTATGATTAATAAGTGCGCCGAAATTGGTGTAAAAAGATTACGCGTGCATGCGCTGCTTGACGGGCGAGATGTACCGGGTAAATCGGCGCTCGAATATATTAAACCATTGCAACAGCTTCTCGATAAAATTTCTTCCGAAAAAACTTTCGATTACAATATTGCTTCCGGGGGCGGAAGAATGAAAACTACAATGGATCGATACAACGCTGACTGGGATATTGTTAAGCGGGGATGGGATGCACACGTACTCGGTAAGGCAAGATATTTTTTATCGGCGGCTGAAGCGGTTGAAACAATGTACGCTGAAGATCCTGAAGCTATCGATCAGTATCTTGCTGCATTTGTAATTGTTGATGAAAACAAAAAACCAAACGGCACAATTGAGGACGGAGACAGCGTTATATTCTTTAACTTCAGAGGCGATAGAGCAATAGAAATTTCGCGCGCCTTTGAAGAAACCAATTTTAATAAGTTTGATAGAGAAAAACGCCCCGATGTATTTTATGCCGGTATGATGGAATATGACGGCGACCTCCACATTCCTAAAAATTATCTCGTATTCCCTCCTGCTATTGATAAAACAATTAGCGAATATCTTTGTAATGAAAGTGTAACATCTTTTGCAATTTCGGAAACTCAAAAATACGGGCATGTAACTTACTTTTGGAATGGAAACAAGTCAGGTTATATAAACAAAGACCTCGAATTGTTCGTTGAAATTCCGTCGGACAAAATTGAGTTTGATAAAGCACCTAAAATGAAGGCTTACGAGATATCAAAAAAAACAGAAGAACTTTTGCGCAGCGGTAAGTATCGATTTGGAAGATTGAATTTTGCGAACGGCGATATGGTTGGTCACAGCGGTATTATGGACGCGGCGGTTATTGCCGTAGAAACAGTTGATGAATGCGTTGGCAAATTATTAAAAGTAATTGATGAACTTGGAGGAATTGCTGTTATAACCGCAGACCACGGTAACAGCGATGAAATGTATACCGAAAAAAACGGAGTGAAAACACCTAAAACTTCTCATACATTAAATCCAGTTCCGTTTATTATCTACGACCCGCAATATAACGGCGAGTATAAGATGGCTAAAGTTGAGAATCCGGGACTTACAAACATAGCTGCAACGCTGCTTAATCTTTTGGGATTTAAAAAGGTTGAGTATTATGATGCGTCACTCATTACTTTTGAATAAAATAGAACCGATTTTAAATAAGCCGCTTATTTGTAAGCCGCTTATTTGTAAGCGGCTTTTTTATCAAATATTTTTTTGCTTAAAAACAGGCTGCAATAGAACTTGAGAATATTCTAAAAGACAAAAAAAATTGTTTCTAATCAATTATTCAGCGCCGAAGAAAATATTATTCCCTGAGGCTTTATCAAAAAAATAAACGCTTGCTTCATCAGCATATAGCTTGATATCTTCTCCATATTTCAATTTGCTCATTGGTTTTACCCGTGCAATAAATTTGCTTTCTCCAATTTTAAAATGGATAAATATTTCATTTCCCATCGGCTCTATAAGCTCAATCTTTGTTACCATTTCTACAGTTGTTGTTAATTCGTTTTCTAATTGAATATCTTCCGGTCTCAATCCAAGCGTAGTTTCCTTCTGATGATAATCTCTTAAAAAATCTTTTCGTTCGGCAGATAGGTTAAAAGTGAAATCGCCATTTTTACTAGCAAGAGTATTTTCATTACTTAAATTTACATCAATAAAATTCATCGCAGGGCTTCCGATAAATCCGGCAACAAATTTATTTTGTGGATCATTGTACAGGTTCATTGGAGAATCCACTTGCTGCACTAAGCCATCTTTCATTACAACTATTCGGTCGCCCATTGTCATAGCTTCGGTCTGATCGTGAGTTACATAAATCATCGTAGCGCCGAGTTGTTTATGCAGTTTGGAAATTTCAGTTCGCATTTGAACTCGTAATTTAGCATCGAGATTACTCAATGGTTCGTCGAACAAAAAGACTTTTGGTTTACGCACAATTGCTCTGCCTACAGCAACTCTTTGCCGCTGCCCGCCAGATAATGCTTTTGGTTTTCGATCAAGATATTCTTCCAAATCCAAAATCTTTGCTGCATCGGCAACACGCTGCTTTATATCTTCCTTACTGTATTTTCTTAATTTTAAACCGAACGCCATATTATCGTAAACAGTCATATGCGGATATAAAGCATAGTTTTGAAAAACCATTGCAATGTCGCGGTCTTTCGGCGAGACCTCATTGATAAGTCTATTGTCAATGTAAATCTGTCCCTCAGTAATCTCCTCTAAACCGGCGATCATTCTAAGAGTAGTAGATTTACCGCAACCCGACGGACCAACCAACACAACAAACTCTTTATCATTAACAATCAAATTTACATTGCTAACAACTTTTAATTTGTTGTCATAAACTTTTGATACGTTTTTTAATTCAACAACTGCCATAATAAAATGCCTTATATGTTTATTTAAATTTTATTGAATAATGATTTCTTTTTGAACTTGAAATATGTTTTAGATTTATTCTAAACATATCATTTTTCTTTGACACCGAAACTCCGTCGCTAATGGTTTTTCTATTAATCAAAATATTTTCACTTGAAGTTGGCGAAACAATTTGCAGATCAATAGAATGACCTTCAAAAGATTCAAGCTCAAACTCAAGTGTCTTTGTTTCTTTGTCATACACCGGAGAAAAAACCAATGTATTTGCCGAAAGCAAGTACGGCGTTTGGGATTCACCTAATTTTAAGTTAATCTCTTGTAAATTATTTTCATCCTCCGGTACAACTGCTGAAGGGATTTCTTTTTCGTCAAATAAGATTGAGGATAATGAATTTCCACTTCCTTCAATATTTACTTTTACAGGAACTCCCTTCAGGTTTACTGTTAATTGTACCAAATCCATTTCTTCAGGAATAAACGGACTGAAGGAAATATTCCATTCATTTTCTCTCAGTCCGAATAAATTATACAGAGTATAAAAGTACCAACCTCCTGCCCATAAGAATTGAGGTTTGTCAATCTTACCATAAACAGCCGGATTAGTTTTATCGCTTATTCTGTACTCATACAAAGCAGGCTGACCATTGGGACTATTTATTATTCCGTCTAAAGTCATAGTTCTTTTTATAAATCCGAAGGCATCCTTATTCAATCCATTATTGATCAATGCGAGTGCGTACCATGAATTTCCATGCGGCCAGATTCCGCCGTTAGCATAATGATATGGATCTCCGGCTTCATTGCCAACAAATTTCATATAATCTACCAGCAGATGCAAATCCATAGGATACAATGTATAGATTCCAAGTTTTTCATCTAATAACTTTTCTTTTACCGTAGTGAGTAACTTCATATTTTTATCATCATCCAACAAGTTAAAATGTGAAGCTAAAAGAGAACCCATATAAATATGACGATCTTTGGTTTCGTCTTCAAAATAACTTATTAAGTAGTTCAGTTTATTATCCCAAAGTGTATCAACTAACTTTTTATTCATACGGTTTGCAAGATTTTCATTGAATTTTAATTCGGAAGAATTTTTATTTAAGACGGCTGAAATAAAATTAAATTCTCTCAATGCACGAATAGCAAGAATAGTCATGTAAGCTCGCGGTCCAAAATTATTCCCGATATCCCACCAGTCGGGTCTGAATGACCACATTAAATCGTCGTTCCCTTTATTCTTCAAAGCAGTTTTAAAACTTTGCTCGATATAAGGATAAAGCTGCTGTACAAATTTGGTATCACCCGAATGCCGCAGATAACTTGCGCACACAAGTGTGAACCAAAAGTGATTCCAGTTTTCTGTTCCGGCAAATTCAGTTTTAAATGTTGAGTCCTTCCAATAATAAGCGTGGGGAATCGTTCTGTCTTTATCGGCTAAGCTTATGATGTACTTTAAATCATTTTTTACTCTTGCTAAATCGAAATTTACAGCGGCTAAATCGGTCAGTAAAGCATCGTGAGTAAAATAGAAATTGTATTCCGCTTGAGCAGGCATCGGCACTATTTGTCCATCTAAATAATGTGCATTTGTAGTGAGGACTGCTTTAGACCACCGCGCTGTAAAATCAATATTTTTATCAGTAGTAACAATTTCATTTTTACCCACTGATTCATTTAAAATATAATTTTCATATTCATCAACTTCAGTTTGATAATTTTTTAATAAGAAATCCGTTTCCGCCTTTGCTTCGAGAATTAATGATGATCCTACAATCTGAATTATTTTTATTGATGAATTAGACGGCAAACTTTTTTTATAGATGAATGCCGCAACCGGCTTACCTGATTTTTCTTTTTGAATAATTTCTCCCGAAAGAGGGCTTTTCGTGTTCAGCCAACACTCATCAAGGTTCTTAAATTTATTGTTCATCTCTTCTTTGGAAGTAAAACTTGAAGGCTGTAAGCCGGCATTCATCACAAAGACCTGTGCATTTCCCGTTTCTGTAAACGGATAATTTGTTCTAATTATTGAGCTTTGCTTTTGAAATTCAGTAAACGCACTTTCAATAATTTTATATGTATGACTTGTTCGAAGTGTTGTTTCTAATCTTGTATATACTTCATATTCTTTTTCAATCATGGATCTATTAGTAATTTCATAAGTCACAACCATAGCCGGTTCGTTTTTGCAAAACTCATATTGAATTTTTATTTCGCTGTCCGATTCACTCCCGACTAAGGAAACAGAGTATGGCGTTTGAGAGACTTCATAAACCTGGTTTTTCAACAATCTTTTTGGCGAATCACCAACCTTCAAACCCAAGGACATTATTCTGAAATTTTCACGCTTCCAATAATCCTCGCTGATATCAATACTATTAGCTACCGGATAATAAAAGCTGATGCGATTTAGCAAAGGAAAGCTTTTATGAATTTCGATTCCTACATAAGGACCGCCAACCTCTATTTGTCCAACTTCCTTCACGCTTTTAATCGTAAGCAATTCTTTCTCTTGTCCTGCAATTCTGAAGGTAGTACAAAACATGATTAACAAAGTAAGATAGATTGAGCAATATTTATATTTCATCGTAAAACTCTTTCATACAAATTGAATTTTTCATTTGAGCAGTGTCATTTTTTTTGTTTCAGTAAATTTATCTGCGCTTAATTTGATAAAATAAATTCCTGAGTTCATAGAATCGCCGAAATTGTTTTTGCCGTCCCAGCTTATTGTAAAGTAACCTGGTGATTTTTCTTCCTCAATCAATGTCTTAATCTTTTGTCCGAGGATATTAAAAATTTCGAGCTTAACAATTGATTGAGTTGAAATCCGGTATTCAATATTAGTTTGCCCATTAAAAGGATTGGGATAGTTTTGAACCAATCCAAAATTCTTCGGAATATCAGATTCATGATCAGTTTGAATATCTGTAGTGAAATCATAAAGCAATTGAATACTACTATAGGATAGCGCATAGTTGTAAATTCTAATATCGTCCAAAACGCCTTTAAAATTATACTCCGTGTTTCCGGGCAGCACCTGCCCAATCATCAAATCAATCGCCGTTGTTTGAATTGTGCCGGAGAAAGAAGTAAATGCATCAAGTTCTCCATTAATATAAATTTCGTAATCGCTTCCATCATAAAGCATGGTTACATTATAAAGATTGTTTTTAATCAATTCAGTTTCAGAATCGAGATCCTTCGTCCCGGTGTTGGTCTTTACTGTCCATCTTAGATGTTTATTTGAAATTGATATTTTCAATCTATTCTCCCAATTACCATGTGAAAGAGGATAAGACTCCCTTTCATAAAACTCTCCAACCTTTATCCAGAAGTTAATAGTAACGCTGTTCTGAAAATTTAAACTAGAACTACTCGTAATTTTTATATTGTCATTCACACCATCAAACGAGTATGCTCTTGCAGCATTTCCCCAGCGATCAGCAACTAATGTGGCGCCGGAAACTGTTCCATGATTATTAAATCCGCTAACATCATTAGCATTGCCGCTAAATGGATAAAACGCTACAAGCTCGCCGGTTTGAATAATTGTAGTATCGCGAACAGAAACACTGATGCTGTCAATCGCATTTCCTCCACGGTTATCATTTACCGAACAAATAATATAGTAATTGCCGGTAACAACTGGCGCAGTCCAACTTATTGCGGTTCCGTTTCCGGAAAGGACTCCGGATGTCGCCGACCAATTGTAATCTAATGAATCCCCGTCAGGATCTGATGCGATACAATTAATTACTGTATTGGAACCGGGATGAATTTTTCTTGGATGTGCGGTTATTCTTTCGATTGTCGGATCAGTATTGATGAATTCCACTACATTAATTATTAGAGAATCAGAAACTACACCACCATTATTATCGCTTACCTTACATTTGATTTTATAACTGCCGGGAACTGCGGGCGTAATCCAGTTTATGAGCGATCCGGTACCCGGGAAATTTCCACCATCGACAAACCATTCATAGTTTAATTGATCATTATCTTTATCAACCGCAGAGCAAAATATCGTTGTGGAATCTCTCACTATTACAACGTGCTTATCGGCGGTGAGTGATTTAATTCGGGGCGGATAGTTAACGACACTCTGACCCGATAAAAAATCAATTGTGATTCCATTCACCAAAGCTTTATCTAGTTCGAAAGTAATTAGGCTGCCGGCTGGAATGAGCACTGCAATAACAGCGGCATCTGCCGGTATAACGATGGATGTTTCACCAGATACGGCAGATTTTATTATTGTATTGGAAACGGCATCATAGATATCGTTCACACCGTTACCAACATTTATTATGACTGATTTTTCAGTTGAATATGGGTTGTAATATAGAAAACTCGGGTATGAGTTGTTATTAAAATAATCTGTCTTTAATAAATCTAATTTTAATATCATTGAAACATTTGTTGTGTCAATGATTCCGCCTAATATTCCAACGTGGGATGAGCCGTATAGCGCAAGATTAGTCATTCCCCAATTCCCGCTGATTGCATCTCCCGTGGCATACGGACTTTGTGCATACTGAGTTTTGCGCAGCGCTTCGTGCCCGATGTACGAATTAGGATCGTATTGATGCGCCCATTCTTTGCTGTCTTGATTTTGGTCGGGCAAATAATTTGTGTAAAACAAGCGAGCAGCGTTAGCGGCATTCAAAACCCATTTACCAATGGCACGCGCATAACGATCATCATAACGAACCAACGGAACCAGCGCTCCAACTTGTTCAAACGTGTTCATCAAAAAAGCATAATCATTTGTGCCATTCACTTCGCCAATCAAACCATGAATGTCATAACCACCCCAAGTGCCAAGTATAGCGCCCCACTGACGGAGCGGTCCTACGTCAAAACACCAGTTAAGCATTTTAGCAATATTGTAAATCGTGCCTAACTCTGCATTCATTCTTGCAGCAGTGTAAACTCCGTAAGGCAGTTGCAATTCGTATGAAGGGTTTGTGTTTAGTGAATTGAGAAATTCCAGGCACCATTCAGCGCCGATTCTGTAGTCTTCATTTCCGGTTTCCAAATATGCGTTGTAAAGCAGCCAGGCTATAGCACCCGCCGCTTCCGGTTCAATTACACCGGATGACAGCGGCTGCATTGTCATTAAATTAAATGCTCTATAGTTCATGTTTGGGATTTGCCAGGGCGTAGTACTCCCGCCCATTTCTATAACAGATGAAAGCCATCTATTAGCAACAGTCGAAAACTGATTTGAAAAATCGCCGGTATTTGAGTAGTGATTATATAATTGATAGAAAAATATATTCGGCATTAGATCATACCACCAATCATCCCAGTTGCTGCCGGTAGGATGATTGAGATAAACATTAGCGGTATTTGCTTTGTTAAAATATTCCTCGCTCATCAACACCCAGTTATATCCGATCTGATTACTTTTATCAATTCCGATCAATGATGCTCCAATCGTTGCCGGAATAAGATTGATAGCCTCTGCTGAAAATGGCGATGTTGTGCCGACAACTGTATGAAGACCAAAGCTGTTGTGTCCGGGATAATTAATCGTATTACTATTTATCCAAATCAGCGGGAGATATTGCCCTGTACGATTGAGATCGAAAACAAGGCTATCATAACCGGCTGTAACTTTTTCCCAGTCTCTCATTTCATAGGGCGACGGGAAATTTGGCATCTGCTCTATCCGGTTGATATTTATTTGTTGAGCATTTACAGTGATAGAAATGGAAAACCATAAAATGATTTTAAAGACTTTATTGTCCATAAAAACTTTCATAACAAACGCTCCTTTTTTTCACGGGAGTTTTCATTTTTTACCATGCGTAATACTGAGGTGATTCTCCCGCCGGCGGGAATATCGCATCTAATTTTGAAAGCGATTCTTCGGAAAAATTAATCGTGAACGCTCGTTGTGAAGCCTCTAATTGCTGAATCGTCCTCGGTCCTATAATTGGAGAAGTAACACCAGGTTTAGATAATAGCCACGCCAGCGCAGTGTTTGCAGGCTCTTCTCCTAATTCATCGCAAAATATTTCCCATTTTTCAATTTGTTCTCTGTTGTTTTTTAATTTGTTAATGATTTCTTCCGAATTTCTTCGACCTTCCTTTAAACCTTTTAATACACCGCCCAGCAGCCCTCCTTCGAGCGGACTCCATGGAACGATACCCACTCCGTAATATTTACAAGACGGAACAACCTCATGTTCAATTTTACGATTGAAAAGATTATACTTGCTTTGTTCGCTAATCAATCCAAGCATATTTCTATTTCGCGCTTCTTCATTTGCTGTTGCGATATCCCATCCGGCAAAATTACTGCTTCCAACATAAATAATTTTACCTTCTCTAATTAGTTGTTCCATTGCTTGCCATATTTCATCCCAAGGAGTATCTCTATGAATATGATGCATTTGATACAAATCAATGTGATCAGTCTTCAAGCGTTTCAGACTGTCTTCACAAGCTTTCTTTATGTGATATGCAGAAAGATATTTTTCATTTATTCCGTCTCCCATTGCGCCATAGACTTTACTTGCAAGAACTATTTTATCTCTACGTTCGCTATTTTCTTCTAACCACCTGCCGATAATTTTTTCTGTGATGCCTTCTCCTTTTTTCCCGCCGTAAACATTTGCGGTATCAAAAAAATTAATTCCAAGTTCTAAGGCGCGGTTCATTATTTCAAAGCTTTCTTTTTCCGATGTGAATGCGCCAAAGTTCATCGTGCCGAGGCATAGCCGGCTGACCATCAAACCGCTCCTGCCTAATTTTTTATATTGCATTTTTGCTCCATGTACATGTTCAATAAAAATATTTTGTTAATGTAAATAACTATTCAATGAGTAGATTTTAATCTCTTCTACTTTTAATAGTTCAATTTGTTTGCCAATAGTTTTTAATTCAATCTGTTCGCCGGGTAAAATAAAAAATCCCCGATCAGAAAAAGTAATTTGAGTATGATAAAGATCTACAAAGAAAACCGGTACGCTGCTCTCGATAAGTATGCCTGACTCATTGTCTTGATGTATAACATCCAACTTTATTTTTGCTTTCATTAACGTTACGTGTTTCCATGGTTTGGTTAAATAATAATTTCTGCAAACCGGTTCGTTTAATTCATTATATAAAACTGCCGTAAGAATCCATGCGCCATCGGGCGGCAAATCCTTATGTAAAACAGAAAGAATTTCAGTAACCCCATTATCATCAAAATTAACCTTGTTTGAATTATCTTTTATTAATTCACCTGAAACCGAACTTATAACTGTCAGTCTCAATCTTCCTTTAATTTTGTTTTTGTTTTGATTAAGAAGAATTACTTTGATTTTACTTCCGTCATCTTTAAAATAAAGTAAGAAAGGAGCGAATGCATTCTTTACAAAGTAGTAAGCTAATTTTGGTTGAATATCAGAATCAATGAGAGACCAACTGGTTACAGGCCAGCAGTCATTTATTTGCCAAACAATACTGCCGTTTGTTCTTCCATTTGTTTGCCAATATTCAAGACATGTTTTCAAAGCGAAAGCTTGATTCAATTGCGTTAGATACAAAAAATCGTCCCACTCAGACTTGATAGGAAGATGACTGCTTAAAAACTTGAGTACCCTTTCAGGTCCTTCAACTTGTTTATTATGATGTTCAAAAATTCTATCCCCGATTTTCCTGTTCTCTCCAGGCAAATATTTTTCAAAAGTATCTTTGTTCGCCAATCCTTGAAAACCGAATTCAGTAACGAACAAGCTTTGATCATTTATAACTTCTTTATAATCAATCCACATGCTCCAAATTTTCCACTGATGCGTATTTCCGCTGTTAAATGAATTTGGATCATCATCATTTCCAAAAGGAGAGGACTGCCAGTAAGGGCGTTCAGGATCAATTTTTTTTAAAATCTTCGGGATGATGCTGTGAAATATTTTATACCCTGGCATTTTTTTATAGGATGTTTTTTGCCCTTGAAACCATATCCATTCGTTTTCATTGTTACCGCACCAAATTGCAAGGCAGGCGTGGTGCTGAAGTCTTAGAACATTTTGAGTTATTTCCTCACTTACACTATTAATGAATTTATGGTTCTCCGGGTAAGCGCCGCACGCAAACATGAAATCCTGCCAGACAAGTAAACCAAGTTCATCGCATAAATTATAAAATTCATCATTCTCATAAATGCCGCCCCCCCACACTCTTACAAAATTTATATTCGCCTGCTTTGCTAACGAAAGCAAATCAGAATATTTCATTGCGGTTACGCGTGGAAGAAATGAATCGGCAGGAATCCAGTTCACTCCCTTGCTAAAAATGTCTCTGCCGTTTATTCGAAATTTGAAGGTTGGTTCTCTTTTGTCTTTTAAGATCAGTTCAATTGTTCTGATTCCAATGTTTTTTTGTACTTCATCAAGTATCGCATTTCTAGCATCAGTTATTTTAGCCTGCAATAAATACAAATTCTGATCACCTTCGCCATTGCACCACCACAATTTGGGATCTTTAATTTTAAAAACTATCCGGTACTCTTTTGAACTCTGAACTTTGACTTTCTTTTCATAAACGCTGCCTCCGTCTGAAAGAGATGCAAGGAGTGAAATGTTTTTTGAAGAGTGTGTTTCAACTCTAACGATAACTTCCACATCAGCATAATTTCTACCAAGTTTTTTAGTTTTGAAAACCAAACTTTCAATTTTTGAATTTGATCTTTCGCGCAGAAATACTTTACGCCAAATACCCGAAGTTGGAAAAGAAGGTCCCCAATCCCAACCGAATGAGTACTGTGCTTTCCTTATATGAACTCTGCTTGAATTAAGGGCGACGGGAAGTTTGCCGAATTTATTTTCCTTCTGAGCAACATATCGGACGGGAGATTTTATAATAACTTCTAACGAATTATCCGTTGACTTCAATATGTTTTTGACGTTGTATGAATACGTTAAAAACATGTTATCGGTATTACCAAGTTTTTTTTTGTTTAAATAGATTTTACAAATTGTATCCAACCCGTCAAAAACAAGATCAACATTGTTGCTTATTTTGCCTTTGAAATCAAAATTAGTTTTATACACCCAATCACATTCGACAATCCATCCTAACTTCAGTTCGTTATCTGAGAAGAATGGATCATCTATAAGTTTATTGTTTAGCAAGTCTGTATGAATTGTACCCGGGACAGTTGCGTTAAATTGCTGTCCGGATTTAATTTTTTTATTTTCAACAGCGTCAATAGAAGATGAAGTCTTTGCTAATGAAAATAACCAATTCTTATTTAGTTCATGAATGTTAACCACAATTTGCCAATTGTTTTATTTACGATCACTCTTCCCGGGCGTACACAAAAACATTTAAAAATTAAAAATAATGCTTAATCAAAATTTTCAAACTCCATTAATGCAATTGGATTGAGTGAAATTCTTAGTATAGATAATAAGCCTTCGATAGTAGATTCAGCGCCGGAATTTTTATTAATCAAATTTTCATTTTCAATGCCGTCATAAAAAATTCCAGTATGAGGATTATACATAACTTCACGCGCCGGATTTCTGCCAACAAACCATTGCGCTACCTTTCCTGCTTTAATAGCATAACTCGAATCTAACGTGATATTGTAAGCCTCCAGCAGTGCAAACACTATCGGTCTAATGTGATAGGCTATTTGTGAAAATTGCTTTGACTCAACAGTTTTAATTTGATTACAAGATTTTTTTACTTTGAAGTAACTCATAAAATTTTTCTTAATTAACAGATCATAAAAATTATTTAATTCAGAAAGAGCGCTTGCCAGAATTTTTTCATCATTTAAAACCTTATATGCTTTGAGTAAAGCATAAGACTGTGAATTACCCCAGCCGTGCCATGTGTTTTCCCAGCTAAGGAAAGCGCCGTTGTATTCCGATTCTGTATCTTTTATCTGCATCATCATGACGCCGTCCACTAAGGAATTAACGTAAGCAAGAATTTCATTATCACCGGAATTTTGGTAATAGTTAGAAAATAATAAAACTAAAATAGCGGACTGATCAGCCGCAGTTTGCGAGGGAAGCCAGTTAGGTAAATTTAATCCGTCAATGATAATTTCTCCTCTTTCCTTAGGTGTCAATTGCTTAATTGCATCAATTGCTTTCCCAACGCCTTGTTTAACTCTAACTGCTCTATCATCATTTGAATTACTAAATTCTTTATAATTTTCCATTAATGCCCAAAGCGCCCGCCACGTCCACCAATTTGGCTCCGCTACACTTGTTTTAAAAGTCTTGTTTATAGAATTATCTTTCCAAATAAAATTGTAGAAAAAGCCATTCTCCGCCTGCATAAGTAACAAAAACTCTACAAGCTTATAATATTTATTAAGACTTGAACTATCGCTGTATGCTTTAAAATATTCTAAATAAAATATTGCCGCACGCGCCGCATCATCAACGCAAGCATACCCTTCATCCGTATCGTCAACATAGTTATATTCAGGAGCATTACTATAGATATGGATCACTGCCATCTGTCTCCCATTCACCTCGATTTCTTTGTACAAATAATCAAGATGTGATTTGTTCACAGTGAAAGAAGTTTGAGCTATCGCTAAATCACCACAAACGACAATCAGTGCAGTGAGTAAAATACATTTCAAGTTTAAGAAATTTGGTTTCATACTTTTTATAACTATTTACATAATGATATAAGGTATTCGACATTAGTTTCAGCGAGACAGACATTTGTATCACCGCCCGAATAATAAATCTTTACATCTCCGTTCTCTTCTATAATCCAACCGTTAGAAAAGATTACATTGTTAACATCGCCAATCCGTTCATAAACTTTATCCGGAGAAAGAATTGGTTCTTTACTTTTCCCTTTTACTATCCAGGGTTTTTCAAGATCGAGCAGAACAACGCCAAGTTTATAAATAGAACCAGTACCAAATGATCTTACTCCGTGATAGAGCATTAACCATCCTTTTTTGGTTCTAACAGGATTACTTGACGAACCAATTTTATCGGTTTCCCATGTTCCTTTTTCGGGTTCAAGAAGTACTTTATAACCGCCCCAGTGTACAAGATCAGCGCTTTTGCTTATCCAAATATCTCTTCTGTTTTCGGCGGATGGACGATCAACTTTCCAATAATAACCGTCAATTTTTTCCGGAAATAATGCACAATCTTTATTGGAAGGTTCAGAAATTGGACCGTGAATTTTAAAGTCCGCAAAATTTGAAGTCTCAGCCAGCATTACAATAGGTTGATATTTTGAGTAACCGGTGTAAGTAATGTAAAATTTATTTTCAATTTGTGTAATTCGTGCATCTTCAATTCCCCAATTCACATAATCATAAAAATCTTTATGATCTTCGGGCGTTAGTACCGGTATTGAAGAAACTTTAAAATTATATCCATCTGCACTTTCTGCAATCACAAAGGAGGATCTCCCGATCGGCATCTCTACTCTACAGAGCAATATATACTTCCCATTATACTTGACTGCACCGGGATTAAAAATACTGTTCACCCCAAATGGGACATTTTCTTTTGTAAGCAAAGGATTTTTACTATATCTAATTATTTTCAATGAGTGCACCTTTTTGTTTATTATCTTGAATCAAGATTCAGTTAATTTTTTTAATAATTCGTTAAGATTCACTTTTGCAAAGCTGCTTGCATGATCGGACATCGCATAAGGAATTATTAGTTCATCTCCATAAATTGCACCGCCACAGCTATAAACTACATTCGGCACATAACCTTCTCTTTCGTTTTCATTAGGCGTCAACAGCGGCTCTTCTAATCGTCCAATCACTTTTGATGGATCGTCTTTGTCTAACAAAAAAGCTCCGATCGAATATTCACGCATAGCTCCAACGCCATGACTTAAAACTAACCAACCTGCTTCGGTCTCAATTGGTGAACCGCAGTTTCCAAGCTGAACAAATTCCCATGGATAAGTTGGTTTCAGTATTAATTGTTTCGTGTACCAAAAATGAAGATGCTCGGAATACATTAAAAAAATATTTTCATTATCCTGCCGGGAGATCATGGCATAGAGACCATTAATTTTTCGTGGGAAGAGCGCCATACCTTTATTCTTTATTT
>MNYQ01000006.1 GCA_001873185.1 Ignavibacteria bacterium CG2_30_36_16
ATTGTTATGAATGTCATGCTTCAAATTTTAATTCTACAACAAACCCGAACCACACAGCTCTTGCCTTATCGACAGATTGTAAAACATGCCACACAACTGTTCCGGGTTGGCAGCCTGCCGGTTTTCCCGTACACAATAATTTTTATCTTCTTCAGGGAGCGCATGCAACCATTGCAAGCCAATGTTCTAACTGCCATAACGGAAACTATACTTCAACTCCAAACACATGTTTGGGTTGCCATCAGAATGATTATAATACAACTACTACGCCGCCGCATAGCAGTTCCGGATTTGGTACAGATTGCGAAACATGCCATAGCGAGAATGCATGGCAGCCTGCAACTTTTAATCACGATGGAGAATACTTTCCGATATATTCCGGCGATCATGCCGGTGAATGGAATGCCTGCAGTGATTGTCATACTACTCCATCAAATTATTCTTTGTTTTCGTGCATAGATTGTCACGAACATAATCAAAATGATATGAACAATGAACATCAAGGAGTTTCCGGTTATATTTATGCAAGTACTGAATGTTATGCATGCCATCCAACCGGCAGCGGAGACGGTGCTTTCAATCATGCAGTTTCAAACTTTCCTTTAACAGGCGCACATACAACTGTAGAATGCAGTCAATGCCATTCCAATGGTTATGCAAACACTCCAACGGCTTGTGTGGAATGCCATCAGTCAAACTTTAATAATACAACGAATCCGGATCATCAAATCCTTACTCTTAGTAGCGATTGTCAAACATGCCACAGTACGAATGCTAATTGGCAGCCAGCGCTATTTCCGCAGCATGATCAATATTTCCAATTACTTGGCAGGCATGCAGAGATCGCAAACAATTGCATTCAGTGCCATAATGGGAATTATACAACCACACCCACGCAATGTACCGGTTGTCATCAAAGCAGTTACAACGCCGCGCAAAATCCGAATCATATTGCAGCAGGGATTTCTACAGAATGCCAAACATGTCATAGCAGTACAGCATGGATACCTTCTTCTTTCATCCACACAACAACAGGCTTTGAACTTCTCGGGCAACATTTAAGCATCCAGTGTTCATCGTGTCATGAAGGTACAACTGCCGGTTTAAATTCGTTGTGTGTAAGCTGCCATCAAACCGAATACAACACAGCGCCCGATCACACATCTCAGAGTTATCCAACAACCTGCGAGATGTGCCATAATTCCACGGCATGGAATCAAACATCATTTAATCATGCTAACACAAACTTTCCTTTAACGGGCGCGCATATAAATACACAATGCAGCTCGTGTCATTCAAGTGGATTTACAGGGACCCCCGCAGAATGTGCAAACTGCCATCAATTGGATTTCAATCAGTCGGCAAATCCAAATCATTCTACTCTTGGCTTGTCTATTCAATGCCAGACGTGCCATACTACAAATCCAAACTGGCAGCCGGCTCTATTTTCTATTCATAATAATTATTATCAGTTGATTGGCGCGCATGCGGCGATAAGCGCACAGTGCGTTTCCTGCCATAATGGAAATTATAACAGCACACCGGAAACCTGTACCGGTTGTCATCAAAGTGATTATAACGGCACAACAAATCCTCCGCATGGCTCGCAGAATTTTTCTAATGACTGCTTAACATGTCACAATATGAATGGCTGGACTCCGGCTACGTTCAATCATAGTTTTTATCCAATATCGAATGACCATAATAATGTATCGTGCAATCAATGCCATTCGCAGCCGAATTATGATCCTCAATGTATGAGCTGCCATCAAAACGACTTTTTTGACGAGCATGATCTTGGTGATCCTACTAACTGTTGGGATTGCCATAGCACAAATGACTGGGATGATGACAAATCAAATATTAAAAGAAGCATAGAATTGAAATGATATGAAAATATTTGGAGTAATATTAATTTTTTCCGCATTTGTTTTTGCACAGTCAGAAAAGTTAGAGAAAAAGGGGGTAGTTACATACTTATCATCTCAAAATGTGTATGTTAAGTTTGATGATACTGAAGGCATTGCTGCTGGCGATACTTTGTTCGTGAAAGAAAATAGCAATTATAAACCTGTGTTGGTTGTAAATTTTATATCGTCACGATCCGCTGCAGGCGAAACAATAAAGGAGGGTAATTTAAAAGTTGGTGATGCAGTTTTTGTTTTTGCCATCGTTGTTAAAAAAGATAACGACCAAATTCAAGATTCCATTAAACAATTAATCGACAGTAAAATACCCGAGCAAAAATTAATAACCCCGGATGTTACAGTTGCTAAAGTGCCGGTAAAATCTTCAACTTACAAAGGAAGATTTTCAATTCAATCTTATAGTAATTTGAGCAATCTTACCGGAAGTAATGATTATCAACGATGGCGTTATACATTTTCATTTAATGCTGATAACATCAGCGGTTCGAATTTTTCCGTTTCCAATTATATGAGTTTCGCATATAAAGCTAATGAGTGGGGAATACTCAAACATAATTACAGCAAATCACTTCGTATATACGATTTGGCTGTTAAATATAATTTTAACGAAACAACTTTGCTCTGGTTCGGTCGTCACCTTAACCGGAAAATAACAAACATCAGTTCGGTTGACGGTCTTCAGTTTGAAAAATATTTCGGCAGCTTATATACAGGCGCAATAGTAGGTTCACGCCCCGATTTTTCTAATCTCGGTTTTAATCTGAAACTATTTGAGTACGGCGCTTACATAGGTAAAACGGATTCGATAAACGGAAGACCGATGGAAAATACATTAGCTGCAGTAGAGCAGACAAATAATCTTAATACCGATAGACGTTTCGTTTATTTCCAGCACACAAACGATATACTTCCAAGTATAAATATATTTTTTACAAGCGAAGTTGATCTTTATAAGCGTGAGAAAGGCATTGCAAAGAGTGATTTTTCATTCACCGGAATTTTCTTATCGGCACGTTTTTCACCCGTCCGTGATTTTTCAATCTCACTTTCTTATGACGCAAGAAAGAATGTAATCTATTACGAAACATTTAAAAGTTTTACTGATTCATTAATCGAAAACGAAACACGGCAGGGCTTTAGAATACGAACTACAATTCGTCCATTTAATAAGTTGATGCTCGGATTAAGCGCGGGTTATCGTTTTCGTAAATCGGATGTCAAGCCCTCACGAAACTTTTCAGGATATTTAAGTTATTCACAAATACCTGTAATTCAAACATCATCCACAATATCGTACAATAAAATATTAAGCAGTTATGTTGATGGAAATATTTACGGAATAAACTTTACAAAGTACATTCCTTTTGCCGGTATAAATTTATCTGCCGGATTTCGAAAAACTATTTACAAATTTTCATACAACTCCAATTCACTCGAACAAAACAACATCAATGTTGATGCATCGGCAAGAATTATAGAGAATATATTTTTCAGCCTCGGTTATGAAGGGATATTCGAAAAAGAAAAAACTTATGGAAGAATTTTGTTCGATGTATCAACAAGGTTTTAAGATTGTATTAAAGTAAAAAGCGTTTTACTTCTACAAATTGCACCGATGTATAATCCTTTTTTATAGTGCGTTTTATTTCTATTTTTACAAAAATCAAAAACAATGGATTAGGATGTACGAATATATAGGCGCATTACACATGCACTCCGTTTATTCAGACGGCTCTGGAGAAGTAGAAGACATCGCACAGTTTGCTGATGAAGTAGGATTGGATTTTATATTGCTTACAGATCATAACACTCTGCGCGCGCTCAACGACGGATATGAAAAATGGTACGGCAACACTCTTCTCCTGGTCGGCTGCGAAATAAACGATAAAGAAAATAAAAATCATTACCTTGCGTTCGGTATTAATGAAGCATACTCTACACGGATGGCGGCAAAAGATTATGTTAGAAAAGTAAAAGAAGCAGGCGGCATTGGATTTCTCGCTCATCCGCATGAAAAAAGAACTCACATGAAAGAGCATCCGCCATATCCATGGACTGAATGGGGGAGTGAAGATTTTAACGGTATTGAAATATGGAATCATATGTCGGAATGGATGGAAAATTTAACCGAAGAAAATAAATATCAGGCATTTCTTCATCCCTTAAAAACTATCGAAGCGCCGCCGGTGGAAACACTAAAAATTTGGGATGAACTTAATCTCAAAAGAAAAGTAACGGCAATAGGCGGCGTTGATGCTCATGCCCATAAATATAATATGCTAGGATTTCTTGAAGTTGAAATTTTTCCGTATAAAGTTCTCTTTAAATCTATCCGTACGCATTTGCTGCTTGATGAAGAAATAAAAAAAGGGAATGATGAGGTTTCATTATTAGAAGCAAAAAATAAAATTTACGATGCTCTTGCTTATGGAAATACGTTTATCGCAAATGATTACAACGGCGACTCCAAAGGATTTAGATTTTTTGCCGAAAGAAAAGGGAAAATTTTTAATATGGGCGACCGATTAGAAGCAGGCGGAAAAGTAAAACTGCGTGTGCAAGTTCCTTCCCCGCGGAATGAGATAAAGTTGATTTGCAACGGTGAAGAAATAGACAGAGTAGAAAACCGGCACGAAGCTGAATTCATTGTATCCGGCAGCGGAGCATACCGTGTTGAAGTTTACAGCATCGGAAGAGCGTGGATATTTTCAAATCATATTAAAATCGGTCTTTAATTCATTTTCTTTTATTAGCTAATTGCATAAATTAGCCATCGACAATTATAAATCTTTTACTATGCGCCCATAGTTCAACTGGATAGAACGTCGGATTCCGGTTCCGAAGGTTGGAGGTTCAAGTCCCCCTGGGCGTACAATTTTAATTTAGAAAGGAAAATCTGTTCGATGCTTACAAAGAAGAAAAAACTCTCCAGGAAGGAAATAAAAGAGGATAAATTGCTAACTTATTCGGCAAAGGCTTACAATTTTGTTGATGATAATAAACAGCGTATACTAATATGGGCTGGTGCACTTGCAATAGTTGTTGTTGCTGTTATTTTTTATGTCCAAAACAAATCAGAAAATAATGCAGCCGCCGGTTTAGCTCTTTCCCGCGTTATGAACCTCTATGATAACGGAATGTATCAACAGGCGATTGATGGTATGCAGGGCAGCAATGTAATGGGACTTAAAAAAATTATTGAAGAATTTGGAAGCAGTGAAAACGGCGAGATAGCAAAAATATACCTGGCGAATTCTTATGTTATGCTTAACAAGCATGAAGAAGCTTACCAGGCTTATACCGATTATAGCGGCAGTAATGAAATTTTCAAAGCCGCATCTTTAGCCGGAGAAGCCGGTTATTATGCTTATAAAGAAAATTTTGAAAAAGCCGCCGAACTCTACAGTCAGGCTTCAAGAGTTTCGGAAGATAACGTTCTTAACCCTGAGTATATGCTTAACGCAAGCATAAACTTTATTAAAGCGGGCAAGAAAGAAGAAGCCAAAGACCTTCTCGAAGTTATTAAAAAAGATTACACTGCTTCTGCTGCATTCAGAGAAGCGGATAAATATTTAGCACAGGTTAATTAGTAATTCATCTTACGCACAATATTAAATTCAATTGCCATAACCTTTCCCGCTTCAGCGGGATGGAAAAATTAGCATAATAGCATTAGTTAGTAATTCTTTTTAATAATTCTGATCAAGATGTTGAGTTTTATTTGTACAGAACTTAAATTTTGACAGTTAAATGTTAACAGTAATGAACTAGCTTATTTCACAAAACATAAAGGAGTCAGTAATGAAAAAAACCTTACTAATTGCGCTGATAGTAGTTGGTGCAGTTTCAGTTTGGGGACAGAGTCTAACAAATATTAGTGTTTTCAACCGCGCTAATATGGACTTTAATTTGCCCGATTCTCTATTACCTTTTTCAAACCCTTCTTCCGCTCCGGCAAATATCGGAACAAGAAGTGTTTGGGTTGCAGATGATTTGGATCAGGACGGCAAGCCGGAAGTAATTGCCGTAGATTATTCTAACAGAGGGCGTGTTCACGTAATGGAAATGAACGGCGATCAACTCGAAATCGTTTGGTCTTCGCCATTAAATGAACAAGGCGGCGGCAGCACACCCCGCTGGGTTCGCACGGGCGATTTAGACGGCGATGGTCGCGGTGAAATTATTTTTCCAAATAGCTTAACCTCATCAGTCGACATTCGTGTTCGTGTATTTGAATGGGATGGCAGCGGCGATAACGCATACATTGAAGCCATCGACTTACCTGCCGATGCATTTGCAGCACAGGGCGTTGGTAACTTTAGAACAAACAGAGAAGTTGCCGAAGTTTATGACTTTGACGGTGATGGGCTTGATGAATTAATTATGGCTAACCGCGATAACAGAGTTTATGTACTTGGTATAAGTGGTGATATTCCCGGTTTTGGCGGTTGGCAGCTTGAAGGCGGCGACCCGGCATTAGTTCCTAAAATAGGCGCCGGTTCACATTGGCATTCAGTTGCAGCGGACATTAACGGCGATGGTGATATTGAAATCGTCAACCATTATTGGAATTTCTACGGCTTCTATTCCATCGATCCTACAGGTCCTGATACTTATATGTATCCTGACACAGCCCAAGCAAATGAATATATAGAATATTTATATAATGAAGGTAGTGACGCAACTGCCTATATGGGAGTACAGGTAGTTGATGTTGATGGTGACGGTAAAGATGAAATCGCTGGTATTACTTATATTGATTTTCAAGGAGTTGATGTAAATAATTGGAAAGTTTCATTAGTTAGTCACCAACAAGGTTCTGATGAACTTTACGATTGGCAGCAATCTACTTTTGGTATTATTGGAGAAGATCTTTGGACTTTAGCCGGGTTACCAGCATTAAATCAGAGTGGTAATAAGAATGGTTCTTTTTGGGGAATCGGCGCCGGTGACATCAACGGAAACGGACGCGAAGATATTTTACTTGGCGGCGTTGCAAGTTATGACGTTGTGGCTCTTGAGTATAACGGTACAGGCAGTCTTCTTGACGCTAATAATTATACTGCCCGTATTGCTTTTGACGGCGACTGGATCCATAGATCATCTCACTTAGAAATCAGAGACTCAGCAGGTACGATTGATACAGTTTCAGGATTATTAAACGAAAGTCCATTCGTTTCAAAAATGTCACAATTTGTTGACATTGACGGCAACGGTCATCCCGAAGTAGTTATTTCTTATCAGAGTACTGTAGATTCATTAAAACGTACTTATAAACACTGGCAGGATACAACCTTTGTAACGGATTCTGTTGTTACTTTCTGGAATCCGGATCAGGTAATCGTTAGAGTTCTAGAAGCAACTGCTACAGGTTTAAGAGAACTTGATTTCCCTATCGTTTCTCCTGACCAATATACACTTGAACAGAATTATCCTAATCCGTTTAATCCTTCAACTTCTATAAGATTTACATTACCTCTTGATAAAAACATTTCACTGAAAGTTTACGACATTCTTGGTAATGAAGTTAAAACTCTTGTGGCTAACGAAAAGATGGCAAAAGGTTCTTATGAAGTTACATGGGACGGTTCAAATAATAGCGGAATTAAAGTAGCGAGCGGTCAGTACATTTATTCATTAGAGTACGGCAATTTCTCCAAATCGATGAAGATGACTTTACTTAAGTAATGTACAATGTACAATGTACAATTCACAATGTACAATGTAATTTGAATTGAGAGCAGGATCTTTTTATGTCCTGCTCTTTTTTTATTTAAATATTAAAAAAAAATTAAGCATTAACGCAGCAGAATAAATTTATTTGTTTTGTTAAATGAGCCTGCTTTTATTTTATAAAAATAAACCCCGCTCGAAAGATTACCACCATCGAAATTCAGTTCATATTTCCCGGCAGGTTTTTCTTTGTTAATTAACTCTTCCACCTTTCTTCCGAGAATATCATAAACCGAAATATTTACAAATTCCTTGTTCGGAATATCAAAACGAATTTTTGTTGAGGGATTAAACGGATTAGGGTAATTTTGATACAAGCAAAACTTTGTCGGAATATTGTTTGGTTCGTCAACCCCGGACAGAATTCCGTTGCCGTAAACTACGATGGTTAATATTGAATCATCCGAGACACAATTTGTTGTGATGGTTAAAGTGTCGGTGTATGTTTTGTTTTCGGATGGGGAAAATTTAATTTTAACATTATGTACACCTATTACTCCAGCTATTTTTATGGGATAATGTTCATCATCTACTATGTTAAAATAATTAGATGTGGTTGTCATTGAATTAATTAGAAGCTGACCTGTGCCGATTGAAGAAATAGTAAGCTCTTTTACTGCTTCGCTATCAGTACTTACATTTCCAAAGTTTAATATTCGTAAAGGATCTTCTGAAGTTGACAAAATTACATCGGAAAAATATTTTCTAATGCGTAAAATATCGGTTATTAAATAACTTGTGTGAGCGGGTGAAAATCGGGTAAGTTTTGCGGAATAGTGACCCGGCTGTAAATTAAAAGAGCTGCCGCCAATTAAATTGTAATGTTGATCTGTTGAACCCCATGAGTCATTGTTGCTGTAATCAACATCAATCAAGGTATCGGTAGTTGTCGTGTTAATCATCAGGAATCTATGTATGATTTGAAAATCTGAGGGGATATAGGATTTTTCTACGAAATAATTACCGCTTAGAGTATCGGGTAGATCGAACTCATAATAGCAGTTTATATCGGGTGAAAAAATATCGTTTTTCCTTGCATACGTGCTCTGTTCAAATGGAATAAAAAAAGGAGTAACATTTTGCCAACCGATGCCGGTTTCATAATAAATACCGCTGTTTCCGGGAACATTCCAATTTGGCTCGGAGTTATTTTCACTTGCGTTTAAAATAAATTGGTACGGAATGCCGTTACCCGCAACATTTAAAATTGCTGCCGGTTCCTTCGGATCATTTGATAGAATCAAAAGAGAATCTTCGTAATAACCTTCGCCGGGTGGATTAAACTGAAAAACCACATCTCTTTTAGTGCCCGGTTGAATTGTAAAATAATTGCCGTTTAGAATTTTAAACGCCGGCGTACTGAAAATTAAATTTGTTACATTCAGCTCAGTTGTTCCTAGATTAAAAAGCGTAATTGTTTTTGTTGACGTATAATCAAATGAAAAAATAGTATTATCAAAAAATAACGGGAAACGATCCCTATAAAAATTATCGTTTGCTGTTGTATCGCCTGTGAACGGGTTTACTTGAAAGTAAGTAAGTTTTCTTAAACCGAATTCAAGATCAGCGTCCGGTAATCGGCTTCTCACCAAAGCCACCCCATCAACTTTAAGTGATTTACTGAAAGAAGAATCTGTGCTAATATCAACCGTTAATGCGCTATCTCCTGGCGTTAGATAAAATATTGCTACTGGAGTCCAGCTTCCTTTGTGCAATGATTTTAAAACGCCGCCCGGGTTGTAATGAAAATCTTCAAATGGCATCAATTCATTTTTTTTATAAAGTTTTATATGCAAATCGCTTGAGCGATCATAAGCATAATTGTAGAGCAGGTAATAATCTGCTGTATCAACAGAACAATAAAACTGTGCATGCACTTCGCTAATATCACCATTGGAAACGAACTCGCGCCGACCGTTCCCGAAAAAATAAGCATGTGATAAATCCGACCACCAGCAATCATTTGGTCCCGGATTAATCGGAATGAACTCGCGATAAGTGGAAGTATTTAAGAAACACTCATTGCTATCTGCTATTGAATTATCAAAAAAGGTTACATCAATGCTGTCTAATACTTGTTGTGCAGAAAGGCTAAAAGGAAAGAAAAAAAGAATAACAGCTAATCTATAAAGTGCTTTCAATTTTTGAACACCTTAATTGTTACAATTTAAGTGGTTGTAATGTAGCGAGATTATTTGAAAAATAAAAGGGGAGCTGCCAATTTATTGGATCATTCAAACGCAGGAACATTATTAAGTTGAAACATATCCGCCCCTATCACCAAAGAATGGTTACATCAATATAGCGTTCAGAAAGAAATGCGCAAATATTTTAACCAACCCAGTTTTCTGCGCGTGCGTTGTCGTAAAATACTTTATCAACTGCAAAAACCGGAACGTTTGCTTTAACAAGAATTACCGGAACTTTGCTGCTCCTTAAAATCCGGTCTGCAACTTTTCCCATCGGCTGCCTAAATGCTTTGCCACTTCCGTTTGTCGCTAAAAGAATTAAATCAATTTTATTACTCATAGCATATAGCAAAATTTTCTCAGACGCATAGCCTTCAAGAATTGCTTCGGTAATATTTGTGCTGGCTGTGTTAATCTTTGCAACAAATCTTCTTAAATCTTCTTCGGCTTCTAAAATGCGGACGCGGCGGTATCTTGCTACGGATTCATAGCCATGTGGAGCTTTTATAACGTAATCGGGTTCAATAATGTGCAGAAGGTGAATAAGTGAATT
>MNYQ01000103.1 GCA_001873185.1 Ignavibacteria bacterium CG2_30_36_16
GATGGATATCTCCCCACAAGATTATTCTAATAAACATAGCGCGGCAAGCCGCAAGTAAAAAGTAAAAAGTAAAAAAGTAAAAAGTCAAAAGTAAAAAGTAAAAAAGTAAAAAAGTAAAAAATATCTTGACATAAAAAATCCGTTGGTTAACGGATACATATCAATACTATAAAGCAATAGAAAAAACCCTGTATTCATTTAGCCAGCGGATTCTCATCCTTCCACACAGTCCAAATTAATTTATAGTTCAATTTTCTGACATTAATTTTGTGCAAGGTGACTTATTCACTCATCTTATGCAAAATGCCTTGACCTTGACCGTAATCGTGCTCTTAATCGGATTTAAAACCGAGCAGGATTACGATCACGAGCAAGAGTAAGAATTTAATGCGTAAGATGAGTTACTCAATATAATCTTTAAATAACATACTCAATAAAAACTTTATTAATGAGTTAGATATTCCAACAATATTTTGAGTGTGAGTTCGAAAAGCGAGAAACTTTTAAAACAACTATTTGTTTTAGTGGTTTGCGCCGTATATGTATTTATAGGATATTTGCATTGTTATTAAAACCATTCATTTAATTTATCAGGAGCATAAATGAAAAAATTATCCTTTTTTACAATTCTAATCTTGTTATCAGCGTTTCAGTTAAACGCCCAGACGCTGCTTCTCGAAGAAAATTTTGATTATCCCGCCGGGGATACACTTACTACTCATGGCTGGAATTTAACAGGCACTTCAACTTTCAATTCTGTAGTTGTTGCTAGCCCCGGACTTACCTATCCCGGATATTTTTCTTCAGGCAATGCAGCATCTTTAACTACAACCGGTCAAGATGTTAATAAAGCATTTTTAAATTCTTTAACTTCGGGTTCAGTTTACGCTGCTGCTTTAGTAAAAATTGTTGATGCCCAAGCAACCGGAGATTATTTTTTGCATTTAGGTGTAAGTCCAACAAATTCTTCAAGCTTTTTTGCGCGAACATTCGTTAGATTAGCAACCAACGGAAATCTTTCATTCGGATTATCTAAAACATCGATTAACGCAACTAACCCTGTAGTTTGGTCAGACTCTGTTTATACAGCGGGTACAACTTATCTAATTGTTATTAAATACACTTTTAACGACGGCTCGACCACAGATGACGAAGCAGCTTTATTTATTAATCCGGCATTATCAGGTGTTCAACCCGCACCGGATTTAACACGCGTTACTACACAAACTGATGCTGTTGAATTAGGAGTAGTTAATTTACGCCAGGGCAGCACTTCGTCAGCCCCGAACTTAATTTTAGATGGCATTAGAGTTTCAACCTCATGGGATCAGGTTATTCCGGTTGAATTAACTTCATTTGTTGCTGATGTAAATAACAACAATGTAACATTAAAATGGACAACCGCTTCCGAAACTAATAATAGCGGGTTTGAAATACAGCGGTCAGCAGTCAGCGGTCAGAATTCGGAATGGGAGAAGATTGGATTTGTTAAGGGAAGCGGCAACAGCACTTCAAATAAGAATTATTCATACACTGACAATGACCTTGCTGCAGGTAAATACAGTTACCGTTTAAAACAAATTGATTATAACGGTCAGTTTGAATACTCCAATATTGCCGAAGTTGATGTAAACGCACCAATGCAGTTTTCGCTTGGGCAGAATTATCCCAATCCTTTTAATCCGGCAACAACAATTAATTTCTCAATCCCCGAAACTCAATTTGTAACGTTGAAGATTTTCAACGTGCTTGGGCAGGAGTTAAAAACACTTGTTAACGGAATAAAAGAAGCAGGCGTTTATAAAATTAACTTTGATGCAAGCAGTTTAAACAGCGGACTCTATTTCTACAAATTAGAAGCAGGCTCATTTAACGCTGTTAAAAAGATGATGCTTACAAAGTAATTATATCCGTCATTTGATGGACGAATTATGAATTGTCATCATTTGGGGTAGATAGTTTCATTCCATTTATGGTTTTCATATTGAAGTGTTCGATTTTTAATTTTGAATGAATCCCGATATATGAAAATCACAAATGAGTCGGGTTTAAAAAGGTTCTATTGAATAATGTCATTGCGATCCCGCATTGCGGGAGAAGCAATCTGCAGAATTTAGTGCAAAATCAAAAGATTGCTTCGTACTTCGTTCGTACTAATGACATCCTATCCCGCTTGCGGGATCACTGCGATGAACGAAGCAATCTCACTTTTAGAACTGAGATTGCTTCACTCGAGGACTCGTTCGCAATAACAATAAAATCATTCTTTTGATAAATAAAGGCAATCGCCTTTATTGGCAACTCGCTATGACGGGAAATACCTTTTTAGACCAGACTAACAAATCGAAAATCATAAATTCCTGGTTTGTTTGATAACAAATAAGTTCAGATTTTTACAGTGGAAATATTTAAGGCTGGAGAAAAGTAAATCGCCGCACGGATGCATGCATTCGAAGGTAGAGATTTATTACTTTTATCCAGCTTTTTTTGTGCTTAGTCGAGCGTTAACATTACTTCATTTTATTCGATTATAGAAATGTTAACGCTGAAGTTTAACGGATTTAAATTACGGTATCCGCATTTCAAAAACATACCAAAAATAACGGCGTTCGGACTATAGTATTTGTAGAATGCACTAAGCCGCTTTTCAATTAAAGCTTACGTCCGGTTACATAATAATCAATACTCAATTCTCCATTGGCAGCAATGTGAGCACTCAGGATAACTATGAGAAAGTTCCACTTTTTTTTCTGGTTGTTTTTTACAACCACGATAATTTTTGCACAGGGCAGCTACTACGACAGCATCAACCCGAATCTTCCCTCGTTTGTGGAAGATTTAAAGAATAGAATTCGCAGCCCATATTCGAAGGTTTCTTACGATCAATTTGATGAAACCAATATTGCAAATTTTGCCGCGCAGCCCAACGGCAGCGGCGGATATTTTGTTACTTGCGTTTATTCCGGTTATCAGTATAATTATACCGGAACGTTTACCTGGGCGGTAATGAGCCGCGAGCATACATGGGCGCATAGCTGGATGCCTACTTTTGATTCACAGAGTGGTAATGAGTATGCAGATCAATATCATTTATTTCCTACAAATCAAAATAGTGCAAACAGTGTAAGAAGCAATCATCCGCTTGGTGTTGTTACAACCATAATTTCATCTTTTCTTGATGCTAAATATGGTACGAACATAAGTAACGAATTTGTTTACGAACCGCGCGATCAACACAAAGGCGATGCGGCGCGAGCGCTGCTTTATATGGCTCTTCGTTATGATGATGTTAACGGCTACGATTGGGATTTTAACTGGTTGAATAATGTAAGACTTCCATCGCTCAGCGAAGCTCCTCAATCAGTCGAATTACTTTTACAGTGGGCGCAGGCAGACCCGCCTGATGCATGGGAAATAACGCGCAATAACTACATTCAAACTATACAGGGTAACCGGAATCCGTTTGTTGATCATCCTGAATATCTTGCTTATATAAATTTTTATGATATGAGTTATCTGCAAAACGGCGGGGCATATGCGGTAGAACCGGAAAATTATGTGACCGGTTTTTCGACAGGTGCAATAAATGCTCAATCAATATCATTAAATTGGAACGACGCGGTTGCAGGCAATCAAGCGCCCTCCGGTTATTTGTTAATGATAAGTGATAGTGTACTGACAGCTCCTGTCGATGGTTATTATTACCCGGATGATTTAAATATAAGCGACGGAAGCGGGTCAATTAATATAACACATCCATCTGGTGAAAATTTTTCGTTTAATGGTTTATCAGGTAACACGTCTTACAATTTTCAAATATATTCATATAACAATAACGGCGGATTAATAAATTATAAGACTGATGGAGTTGTGCCTTCGGTAACATCTTCAACTAATTTTGTTCTACTTGCTAATGAACCAAGTAATCAAATTACAAATTTCTTTGCGGATGATGTTACTTCAAATTCAATAACATTGCACTGGTCAAATTCCGAACCCGGTACACAGCCCGCCGCAGGATACATTCTTATAGCAACCTCAGATTCAATCATTTTCGATCCGGTTGATGGAGTAATTTATTCTGAAGATAATAATTTGTTCGATGGTAATGCTCGAATAACTATTAACGCCGGAGACTTAAACCAATTTACATTTTATCCTTTAATCAGCAGCACAGAATATTTATTTAAAATATTCCCATTCAGCGGAGCGGGAGATTCCATTAATTATAAAACTGACGGAAACGTTATATCTGTAAACGCAGCCACACTCGAACTTACGTTCGTAACGGAACTTGCTGCCGGGGATATAGTTATTGTCGGTCTGAACACCGATGACCCGGATGAATTTTCATTTGTCCCTCTCGTTAATATTGCCGGCGGTGTATCAATAAATTTTACGGATAATGGCTGGCAGGCGTCCGGCAGTTTGAGGGCTACAGAAGGAACACTTATTTGGACGGCGCCTTCTTACGGCGCTTCTACGGGAATGATAATAAATATAAACGGAGGCGTTTCAAATCTGGGAACCGTAACTTCAGGCGGAGGCAGTTTTGCATTATCAACAACCGGCGATCAAATTTTGGCATATACGGGCAACGCTTCTTCTCCAAATTTTATTTATGCCGTTAATGATGAAGGAAACGGCTGGCAGGCGGATGCTACAAGTTCTAACACTTCAGCGCTTCCATCCGGGTTGACGAACGGCATTTCTGCGGTTGCTCTTGATGAACTTGACAATCTTATTTACAACGGCGCTGTTACACAGGATGTTAATCAACTGCGTCTTGATGTTAGTAATAAAACCAATTGGATCGGTTCCGATGAAATACGCCAAACCATGCCTTCCGGTTTCTGGCAAATACCCGTTGAACTATTGGGCTTTTCTGCTTCTGTTGATGGTAACAAAGTAACCTTGTCGTGGCAGACTGTTACCGAACTAAACAACTCCGGATTTGATGTTGAGAGATTAAAAAATGATAATCCCGGCATGCAGCAACGAGATTGGACAATTGTAGGTTTTATAAAAGGGAAAGGGAATAGCACCGTATTAAATTTTTATTCATTTGATGATGTTGTTAACTACGGGGGTGAATTTTCCTATCGGTTAAAACAAATTGACTACGACGGCTCGGTTGAATATTCATCGATAGTGAAAGTGAGTGTTACCTCTCCGGATGAATTTACTCTTAGTCAAAATTTTCCTAATCCATTTAACCCTTCAACCACAATTGCGTTTTCAATTCCTGTTGCGAGCTATGTGAATCTAAAAGTCTTTGACATATTAGGACGCGAGGTTGTAACTCTAATTAATGGAAACCTTGATGCAGGGAAACACAGCGTTAACTTTGATGCTGCGTCTGCCGGGGGATTAAGCAGCGGATTATACTTATATCAGCTAAATGCAGGTTCATTTTCATCAGCTAAAAAAATGAACTTATTAAAATAATATTCATATTAGGGCATCTCTAAAAACAATGTGTCATTGTCCGTTAGTCCGTTAGTCAACGGATTAGTTAACGGACAATGACGGTGATGTCATTCTTACTATAAATCAGGCATTGCCTTTGGGAAACCAGCGATGAAGCGAATTAACTTTTTAGGCTTCTCTCATATATTTTTAAGAATAATTTATTACATTAATATTGTAAAAAACATTTTATTATCTCAGTTTTATTTAATTAGAGAAGTTGCGGGCTATATTGAAATACGATCTAATAAAAAGATTAATTGACTTCATCTTTGGGATAGTCTGCCTTCTCGTCGCTTTGCCTGTGATTCTCGTTGTCTCTATTATTATGGCAATAGAAACAAAAAAAACTCCCATCTTTGTTCAACAACGAGGAATTACTGTGACAACTGGAAAAGTAAAAATTTTCAAACTCCGCACAATGAAGAATGGAGATAAACTCCTGCAAATGGAAAAACAAATAAATAACATTTTTGTTAAGCCATCTCTTGCAGGTTTTATTCCACCCATTGGTTCTTTTTTAAGGCGCACGGGCATTGATGAAATTCCACAGTTGATAAATGTTATAAAGGGGGAAATGAGTTTTATTGGTCCACGACCATTAACTATTTCGGATCTTGAGTTGATGAAAAAAGCGACACCCGAGTTTTACTCTCAACGCGCAAACTTAAAATCAAAACCGGGGATTTCGGGTCTTTGGCAGGTGGTGGGTGAAAGGGATAAAGGTACGGAAAACCTTTTGTTTCTCGATCAACTTTATGATAAGAAAAAAGGGCTACTCCTCGATTTGAGATTGATGTTTGAAACGACTATTCTAATGCTAAGCGGGAAGAACCAGGATGCCATAACAAATTCCAAAATAAAAAAAACGCACAGCCTCGATAAGTACTTTAACTAAATAATTCTCCGGGAAAAATAATTTTGCTTCTCGACTTGTTGTAATCCGAATCACATTTCTAATTGATTGACCTTTTTGTTTGAGTATTTTATTACTAATTTTGTACCGGAAATAATGAAAGTTAAAATTTATTTATGTTTGGATTTGTAAAATCAGATAGAGAGAAAAGACCGCTCGGCGGGGAGATTCATCAGGAGAAATTGAAAAAGAGGAAGATTTATCTTTCCATTCTTGGCGTCATCGGGTTCATTTTATTAAATATTGCACTTTATTTCTTAACTAAAGTTTAATCCCCGATACTATTTTTTCCCCTTTGTCTCTTACTAAATTTCATTTTCCCTTTGTTATTAACGTTGAACCGCACACAATTAACCTTTATATTTGACACAAAAAAACATCAAAGAATGCAGAAGAACAAAGTTTATATTGAGACGTATGGATGCCAGATGAATTTTGCAGACACAGAAATTGTTATGGGTGTTTTGCAAAATCAAGGATATGAGATTACTAATCAGGCTGAAGAAGCCGATGTAGTGCTGCTTAATACATGCAGTATTAGGGATAACGCCGAGCAAAGGATTTACGGAAGGCTTGGAAATTTAAAAACATTAAAATATGGAAAACCCGCAATTGTTATCGGGATTCTCGGCTGTATGGCTGAGCGCTTACGAAAAGATTTAATCGAAGATAAAAAAATGGTTGATCTTATTGTTGGTCCGGATGAATACCGAAGACTTCCCGAATATATAGACACAGCATTTTCAGGCGAAAAGGGAATTGGCGTTCGTCTTTCGCGGACGGAAACTTATGATGATATTATTCCATATCGCGAAGATGGGCTGCAGGCGTGGATCTCGGTCATGCGGGGGTGTGATAAATTCTGCACATTCTGTGTCGTTCCTTTTACGAGAGGAAGAGAAAGAAGCCGAAACTTAAATTCGATTGTTGACGAAATGCGGCAGCTTTCTAACAGAGGATTTAAAGAAGTAACTCTACTCGGACAAAATGTAAATTCTTATCTCGACGACGAAAATGATTTTGCAGATTTGCTTGCCGCTTGTGCCAGCGTTGACCGCTCTATCAGAATAAGATTTACGACCTCTCATCCGCAGGATCTTTCCGATAAACTTCTTTACACTATAAGCGAACATCAGAATATTTGTAATTATATTCATCTCCCGGTTCAATCAGGTTCCAACAGAATTCTTGAATTGATGAACCGGACTTACACGATAGAGCATTATTTAAACTTGATTGAAAGAGCGCGCAAAATAATCCCGGGTGTAAGTTTTTCAACCGATATTATCGCAGGCTTCCCGTCTGAATCGCTTGAAGATCATTTAATGACGATAGATATCATCCGCAAGGTTCGTTATGACGGCGCGTATATGTTTAAATACAGCCCCCGTGAAGGAACTAAAGCCTACAAAATGGATGATGATGTAGCTGAAGAAACCAAGGCTAAACGACTTCAGGAAATTATTGATTTACAGCGCCAGATTTCTTTTGAAATTAATCAAGAACAAATTGGAACTGAAGAGATTGTATTGATTGAGGGATTCAGCCGTAAATCTGATCAATTTTATTCCGGCAGAACCGACTCAAATAAAATTGTTATTGTTCCTGCAAGCGAGTCAATAAAAATTGGCGATTATATAAAAGTGAAAATTAATAAAGCTTCTTCCGCTACTTTATTTGCTTCTTTTGAAGGAATTATTGATGTGCAGAAGGATGCTTTACCATTAACAGCTTAACCGGATTACCGGTATAAAATGAAAAAAATATTTTTCTATGTAACAATTATATTATTATCAATTTCGGTTTATCCGCAAAATGAAATTGATATCATCCCTTATCTTAAACAGGTAGAGGCTGGTGAAGTTGAACAGGTTAGAAACACTTTAACTTCGCTAAAAGTTAATAATCCGTTAAGCGTTAATCTTCTTTTTCTTGAAGCGGTTATTTCCGAAAACGGACAGGATGCAGTCGCAATTTATGACAGACTCGTAAAAGAGCATCCGGAAAACAAATATGCCGACGCCGCACTCTACAGAATTTATTCTTATTACTATGCGATCGGTTTATATGAAACCGCTAAAACTTACCAGAACAAACTTCAAAAAGAATATTCAACTTCGCCGTATATAAAATTAACGGGAATAAATCTGCCCGTAAAAAATGAAGAACAGGCGGTTCAAAAAGAAGAAAAAAAAGAACCGGTGAGAGAGAGATTAATCCGTCCGGTTGTTAAGGATTATAAATATACAATTCAGGCGGGCGCTTTCAGCCGGCTGGAAAATGCGTCAGCATTGAAAAAGGAATTTGAAGAAGCCGGATATTCTTCTGGGTTAAAGGAAAAATTGGTCGGCGGAACAACTTTCCATATTGTTCTTGTAGGCAAATTTGTTGACGTTAGTGAAGCACAATCTTTTTTAGATATTCTTGCCAAGCAGTATAATCTTGACGGGAGAGTTATTCCTCTCGGAGAAGATTAGTTGAAGATAAAATTTGTTGGCACCGGTTCCGGTGAAACTTCTTTAAAGCGTTTTCATTCCGCATTTATAATTAACCACAGAAATTATTCTTTACTTGTTGATGCCGGGGATGGAATTTCGCGTGCTCTGCTTAATCAAAATATTCTTTACAATGATATTGATGGAATACTTTTTTCTCATTTTCATCCGGACCATTACTGCGGACTCCCATCCTTAATTGTTCAAATGAAAATTAGCAGGCGCGCAAAACCTTTAACAATTGCATCGCATCGCAGCCGAATCGGTTTTCTAAAAGAGTTTTTAAAATCATCACTATTGTTTGAAGAACGGCTTGGGTTTGAAATTAAATTCCTCCCTTTTGTAGCCGAACATAAATTCAAAATAAATTCTGACATCGAAATCATTGCTAAGAACAACACACACATTGCAAAGTTCGATGAATATAATGAAGACGATTTTTCATTCAGTTTTATTTTCAAAATCAACAAGAAAAATATTTTGTACACCGGTGATGTAGGAAGCAAAGATGATCTATTCCTTTTTAAGGATGAAATAATTGATGTCTTTATTACCGAAACAACTCATATTAATTTCGAAGATATAATTTCTGCTTTGGAGAATATTCTGCCAAAGAAAACAATACTTACGCACATTTCCAGCGAAGATGAAAACGAAATCGATGCATTCATCGAAAAAAATAAAAACCGTTTCTCTATTACGGCAGCATTCGATAGTTTTTCAGAAACCTTAAAGTAGAATTTTCATGTTGCCTACCTATAGGGCATCTCTAAAGACAAAGTGTCATTGCGAATGAGTCCTCGAATGAAGCAATCCCAAGGTAGAATTTTAAGATTGCTTCGCTCCCAATACCGCAAAGCGGGATCGCAATGACTTTTCTCTTGTGTCATGGGGAGTTACCAATAAAGGCTATTGCCTTTATTTATTAAAAGAATGACTTTATCGTCATTGCGAACGAGTCTTCGAGTGAAGCAATCTGATTCATTCGTTGAGATTGCTTTCCCGCATGCGGGATTAACTAACGGATTAGAGATGCTCTTTAATTACTTTATTAAAAATGATATATTTATACCATTGAGAAAATCAAATTATTAAATGACGATAGAAGAATTTCAAAATAAGTTCGGAATAATAGGACGATCGAAGGAGATACGCGATCTCGTTGATATTTCGATGCAGGTTGCAAAATCAGAAGTATCCGTTTTGATATACGGTGAAAGCGGCGTTGGCAAAGAAATATTTGCAAATGCAATTCATGGATACAGTAATCGTGCAGAAAAACCTCTTGTAAGCGTTAATTGCGGCGCAATACCGGAAGGTATTCTCGAAAGCGAATTATTCGGACACAGGAAAGGTGCATTCACAAGTGCGGTTGAAAATCGTAAAGGCTATTTTGAAATAGCAGACGGCGGCACTTTGTTCCTTGATGAAATTGCCGAGATGCCGTTAACCACACAAGTAAAATTATTACGCGTACTCGAAACACAGCAGTTTATGCGTCTTGGCGCAGAGACAGTTACAAAAGTAAGTGTTAGGATTATTGCCGCTACAAATAAAGACCTTCAAACAGAAGTGGCTGCTAAACGTTTCCGTGAAGATTTGTATTTTAGACTAAAAGCCGTAACCTTAAATTTGCCTCCGCTGCGAAGCCGCAAAGCAGATATTGAAATCCTCGCAAATAATTTTTTGCGTAACTATACTGAAGTTAATAAGACAGGCGTTTTTATTATTGATAAAGATGCTTTTCATTTATTAAAAGAATACCATTGGCCCGGGAATATTAGAGAATTAAAAAATGTCGTTGAAACCGCAGCTGCACTAAGCCGTTCTTCAATTTTAGATGCATCTGCGTTTGAATCAATTATTACATTCAACTTTCCTGAAGAAGAAAATCGTAATCTTCCTATTTACTTAAAAAAAACAGCGGAAGAAGTGGACAGGGAATTGTTGTATAGAGCTTTGTTTGAAATAAAGAAAGATTTGGTTGAGCTTAAGGATTTGGTTTATAATAGCCGGCGTGAAGTATTTTCAAATGGATTTCCTTCTCCGGAGCAGGTTGTGCCTTTAAATGAACTCGCAAAAGAAGCTATTAAAAACGCAATCTATGCCGCTAAAGGAAATAAAAGAGCAGCGGCAAAACTTTTGCAAATAAGCGAGCGTACTCTTTACAGAAAGATTAAAGAATATGGATTATAATAGAACCATTGTTAATTCATTAGATCCTAAATCCTTAGTAAAAGTTAATATAATTATGCGGATTCTTCTTCCATTGTTTATCGTGTTTTATCTACTTAATTTTGCGGGGTGTTGCGCATACTCTTTTACAGGCGCGTCAGTTGCTGAACATCTAAAAACCATTGCTATTCCAATTGCAGATGACAGAAGCGGTTCGGGTGAGCCAGGAATTAGAGAAATGCTGACAGATAAACTGACGCAAAAATTTATTGATGATAATACTTTGCAAGTTGCAGAGCGTGTTAATTCCAATGCAGTCGTTGAATGTAACATCGTGTCTTTGTCCGATGCACCCGCTATTGTATCTGCAGGCGAAACAGTTTCAACGCGCAGGATAACAATTCGGGTGCATGTAACTTATCGAGATCTTGTAAAAAGAAAAACAGTGTACGACAAAGATTTTACTAATTACGGAGATTATCCAGGCGGAGGAGCAATTAATGATAGAAGAAACGCTATCGAAGAAGCAATTGACAAAATTACCGAAGATATACTTTTGGATACAGTTTCCGGATGGTAATTAATTTTTAAGGAAAAATATTTATGGATGAGTTAGTTTTAGTAGCATACTTTTTATCCCTTTCAATTTTATTCGTTTTCGGCTCGCATGGTTTTATAATGATATACTATCACCGCAAGTATAAAAATGTAAAGAATAAACAAAATGAAAAATTTGAACCGACCGAATTTGTAACAATTCAACTGCCGCTTTATAATGAGCTTTACGTTGTCGAAAGAATAATTGATACTACCTGCGAAATTGAATATCCGAAAGATAAATTTGAAATACAGGTACTTGACGATTCTACCGATGAAACTGTGAATATTGTTGCCGGTATAGTTGAGAAAAAACAGGCTGAAGGTTTTAACATTTATCACATAAGAAGAGATTCCCGCAAAGGTTTTAAAGCCGGCGCATTAAGAGAAGGTTTGAAATCAGCTAAGGGTGTTTTTATTGCAATCTTTGACGCAGATTTTATTCCTAAAAAAGATTTCTTGAAAAAAACTCTTTCTTTCTTTACCGATGATAAAGTAGGGATGGTTCAAACCCGCTGGGAACATTTAAACGGTGATTATTCCATCCTTACAAAAGCACAGGCGCTTGCACTTGATGGACATTTTGTGATTGAACAGTCGGTAAGAAATAAAGCGGGATTTTTCATCAACTTTAACGGAACGGGCGGCGTGTGGAGAAAATCGTGCATTTTAGATGCAGGCAACTGGCAGGATGACACGCTCACCGAGGACCTTGATTTAAGTTACCGTGCACAACTCAACGGATGGCGTTTCGTATTTTTAAAAGATTTTACTTCACCGGCTGAACTCCCTTCTGAAATAAATGCTCTGAAGAATCAGCAATTCCGCTGGACAAAAGGCGCTATCGAAACTGCTAAAAAAATTCTGCCGCTCGTTTGGAAATCGCGCGTACCTTTAAGAATCAAATTACAGGCAACGTTTCATTTAACGAATAATCTTGTATTTCCATTTATCCTTTTGTCGGCAATATTAAATGTGCCTTTAATATTTATTAAGAACAGCGGTTCGCACGAAGCATACTTTGCGCTGCTTTCAATGTTCGTACTCGCATTCGTTAGTTCGTTTTTATTTTATATGTATGCTCAAAAAGACATAAGAAGCGACTGGCGAAAAAAGATAGTCCTTTTCCCATTGTTTATGGCTGGCAGTATGGGTTTTGCTGTGAACAACTCTCGTGCAGTAATAGAAGGATTATTAAACCGTAAAAGTGAATTTGTAAGAACGCCGAAATTTAATGTTGAAACAGAAAAAGATTCATGGAAAGGGAAACGATACACGAGCCGTAAACTGGGTTTTTCAACTATTGTTGAGCTTGTTATGGCAATTTATTGTTTAGTAGGCATTGCAGCATCAATTTATTTTCTTGAAATAGCAGCGCTGCCGTTTCAGCTAATGTTTTTTATTGGTTTTGCTTTCGTATCGTTTACATCAATAAAACATGCGCTGCAGAAAGTTTAAGATGTTCTTTGTCGAAAACTACAACTGAAATATTCAACGACAAAGTAAACCTTATTTATGAATTCGATAAACGCTCTCCGTTATTTGTTAGGATGGCGAACACCGAAATCGAAAAAAACAACATTAAAATAGCGATTGAAATTTTAAACAGCGGCTTAAAGGGCTACCCTGATTACTCCGCTGCTAATATTCTCCTCGGTAAAGCTTACACGCTTCTTGGCAATTACGGAAAAGCGCTGCAAAATATTAAAACCGGCTGTGATTTAATCCATTCTCAAAAAACATACGAATTTTATTTAAATGAAATTGAAAACATAAAAAAACAGCGTTCTCTTTTTGAACTGAGTAGAAGAAAATCATTTATGCCTCCCGCTGAAGAAGCAGAAAAAAACAGCAGCGAACCTTCTCTTTTTGAACCTGAAAAAGGGGAAGAAAAAAACCCACACAAATTTGAAGAACAACTTTATAAACTGGCTGAAGAAATTTCTCATGCTAAAATGCCCGGAGCAAAGAATCAAAGCGCCGACTCTGAATCCGGAGACCCAGCCAATAATATTTCCTTTGCTAATGAAAATTTAATCGTTTCCGAAACTTTGGCAAAAATCTATATTGCACAGGGAGAGTATAACGAAGCGATAATTGTTTTTCAAAAATTAAAAAAGAAAAATCCCGGCAAAACGGATTACTACGCTGAAAAGATAATAGAGCTTAAAAAACAAATTGACTCTTAGTCAATAAATTTCATATCCCGCAATAAAATGAATTATTCTGATTTCTCTAAAAAATTAAAAAAAAACTTTTACACTCGCGATGTTCTAATAGTTGCACGAGAACTACCCGGTAAAATTTTAGTTAAAAATGAAAATGGCAAATTGTACGCCGGCAAGATTGTTGAAGTAGAAGCTTACGACGGATTGAATGATGAAGCCGCCCATACATTTTTAGGGAAGACCGAACGCAATAAAATAATGTTCGAAAAAGGCGGATATTTTTATGTCTATTTTACATATGGTGCCCATTTCTGCTGCAATATTGTTGTCGGGCAAAAGAACCATGGCGCTGCAGTTTTACTTCGAGCTGTTGAGCCTCTATCGGGCGTCGAATTTATGGAAGTGAACCGACTGAGAAGAAACGCTATAACTAAAAAAGATGTTTTAAGTTTGACGAACGGACCAGGTAAGCTTTGCCAGGCTTTTGAAATAAACCGTTCTCATAATGGTGAAGATTTAATGGGGGATAAAATATATCTTCTAAATGCTCCTAAAATCAGACAGGAGAATATTGTTCAGACCAAAAGAATAGGAATTAAAAAATCTGTAGATTTACCCTGGCGCTTTTATATAAAAGATAACCATTTCGTTTCTAAAAAATGATTCACCCAAAAAATTTATTAATCGTAAGAACAGACAGAATTGGCGATGTAGTGCTTTCTCTGCCGATAGCAGGGCTTGTTAAAAAAAAATACCCCGATTGCCGGATTACGTTTTTATTACGGAGTTACACAAAAGCGCTTGCAGCTAATAATCCTTATGTTGATGAAATTTTAACTTTAAAAGAAAGCGGTGGAATAATTTTATTTTGGGAAAACATTAAACAGATAAAAGAAAAAAAATTTGATTCTGCAATAATTGTGTATCCTACTTTTAAATCGGCTTTAATAATTTTTCTCTCGCAACTCAAGTTTAGAATCGGGACGGGCTACAGGTGGTATTCAATTCTGTTTAATGAAAAGTTATTCGAACATCGGAAATACGCTGGAAAACATGAACTTGAATTTAATATCCAGCTTCTTCAAAAATTTGGAATAAATGAAAATATAAATACAGAAAATGTAGAATTTAATTTAGCGCCGGAACCTTTAGCAGAAAAAAATGTTGAAAAAACATTATCTGCTTTTGAAGTAAAAAAGAATGTTCCGATAATTATCTTTCATCCCGGCAGCGGCGGAAGTGCAATCGATTTACCTGTCGATAAATTCAAAGAACTTGTTAATATGTCTGTTAGTCAATTAGTTGCCGAGATTTGGATTACCGGAAGCGAAGATGAATTGGAGTTATGTGATAGAATTGCCAGCGGAACAGCAGCAAAAAATTTCGCCGGTAAATTCGATCTTCAGGAATTAATTGCATTAATAAATAAAAGCGATATATTTGTATCGAACTCCACCGGTCCCTTACATATCGCAGCAGCGCTTGGAAAATATACGATCGGATTTTATCCTAAAATATTAGCGTGTTCTCCGCAACGTTGGGGACCATACACATCGAAAAAAGTTGTATTTTTGCCTCAAATAGAATGCCGCGACTGCACAAGGGAACAGTGTGAACGTTTGAGTTGTATGAGTTCTATAAACATTGAAGAAGTGTTTAACAGTATTTCAAAAATTTCTAAATCGATCCACGTAAATGGAGAAAAGAATGTTTAACAAAATAAAGAGTATCCTACTTTTATCTGTATTGGCAGCATTGCTCGTTTTTGCAGGAAATGACAAAGATAAGAAATCCCCTCCGGAAGCCAACGCTGACAGTTTTAGGAAATTAGAAAATAAAGCTTTTAAAGTCGGCGAAAAACTCACTTTCGATGTCAACTATGGTTTTGTTACTGCAGGTATCGCAACTATGCAGATTCCTAAAATCAAAAGAATTTCAGGACGCGATGCTTACCATGTAAACTTTGAGGTGAACAATGTTCCAAGTTTTGATTGGTTATATCGTGTCCGCGATCGTTATGAAACTTATCTTGATGTTCAAGGATTGTTTCCCTGGAGATTTGAGCAGCACATTCGCGAGGGAGGATACAGCCGTGATTTCTCCGCATTCTTTGATCAGCGAAGGGGAAAAGCTAAGACGAGTGAAGGAGAATATGACATTCCCAAATACGTGAATGATATAATTTCGGCATTCTATCTTGCACGCACTTTTGATTATTCCCAAATGAAAATGAACGATAAAATTCATCTTCAAAATTTCTATAAGGACAAGGTGTACGAACTTGATGTTCAGTATCTTGGCAGAGAAACGATTGAAGTATCCGCCGGAAAATTTGATTGCATAATCATCGAGCCTTTAGTTAAAGAAGGGGGACTCTTTAAAAGTGAGGGAAGCATAATTATTTGGCTATCTAATGATGATCTAAAAATTCCAGTAAAAGTAAAAACCAAAGTTGTAATCGGGTCAATTGATGCAGAATTGACTGCATATGAGGGCTTAACCGGCAAACTAACTTCAAAAAGATAACTACGCGAAAGAGTTGAAAAGTAATTCGGTTTAACATTTATTTTATAATCAAACCGTAACTCAAAATTTTCATCTTTAAAGAGATACTAAAAGAGTTGCCTAATTGATAAAAAAAATATGTGCCGCCAAAAACTTATTTTGGCGGCTTTTTTTATTTAATGCTTTGAAGAAACACAATATCTACAATCATCCGGTAATAGTAGTTTAATAAAGATTCCTTTGGCAGATTTTTCCCTCAGCCCTTTAGCTAATGAATTTAACAAATGCTTAATTCTTATCTCTTATTTCCTCTTTCTTATTTCCGTTTTACAGCGCAGTACTTTGGATGAGGAACCACTTCTTAGATATCCCGGGACTGAATATTGCAATTTGCCAGCAAATCATTCCTTAGAGTTTAGTTTTTGTTTTTATATATTTGCTCAACACTATTTTAAAACAGCAGTTTAAAGCATGAACGATTTTGAAAATAAACCCGACCACAAACCGGAGAAAAATGATGACGATCATTCAGAAGAAAATTATTCAGAAAAGACGAAAGTTTTTGCAAGAATAAATCCTATTGCTGCAGGTTTTATAGGATTATTCGGCGGATTTTTCCTTTACCAGATTGTCGGCGGCGCATTAAGTTTGATGATTTTTGGGATGAGTACTGAAGACGATTCGGTAAATGCTGTTAGGTTAATGACTATGGCGGGTCAAATTTTGTTTATGCTCCTCCCTGCATTGGTACTTTCTAAGATGGTGTATGAAGATGTGTCGGCGGTTATAAACATTAAAATACCGGCGATGAAAGAACTCGGTTTGTTTTTACTTGGAATGATAATTTTAACTCCGCTGCTTCAAAGTTATCTTGCAATTCAAAATCATTTTATCGAACAATGGGCTGCTAATTACAAAATCATTAACGACATCAAAATATTTTTTGACGACATGAATGTGCTTGTTGAGAAAGCTTACAGCAGTATGTTAAACGCAACAAATGTGTTCGATGGGCTGCTCATAATAATTGTGGTTGCCGTAGTTCCTGCAATTGCAGAGGAAACTCTATTCAGAGGATTCATTCAGAAAAGTTTTGAATTTAGAATGTCCCCGTTTATTGCTGCACTAATCACGGCAATATTTTTTGGTGCATTCCACTTTAGCCCTTATGCAATGCTGCCTTTAATGACTCTCGGGTTATTTTTTGGTTATGCTGCTTACAAAAGTGATTCGTTAATTATTCCAATAGCGCTTCACTTTTTTAATAATTTCGTTGCCGTGCTTCTCTATTTTTTAATTGGCAGTGAAGATATCATCGATTCAAAAATGGCAAATACTGTTGATTTAAGAAATTCTTTTATCTTATTTGCAGTGTCGCTTTCTCTTTTTATTGTGCTGATATTTATAATTAATTATTATTATTCACAAAATAGAATTAGGAGTTCTTATGCCAATCTGCCCTAATTGCGAATATGAGTATGTCGAAGGCATAACATTCTGCCCCGACTGCCAAACTCAACTTTTGGAAGATGAGTTATATAAAAAACCCGAGGAATGGACTGAGGAGAACTGGGTTTTGGCTTATTCAACTGATATGGAATACAAAGCCGAAATGATTAGAGATAATCTATTGGGTGCGAATATAAAAGCAACCATACTATCTCAAAAAGATAGAAACTTCCCGGGTTCGGGTGATCTATCAGTCGTAAAACTTTTTGTCCGTAAAGAAGATTTAGCTGAAGCTATAACTTTTATAGAAAAAACAAAAAGCGCTGCGCCGGATAAGGACGTAGAAGAATAATGGCTTTGGGCAATACTGCGCAGAGAGTAATTGTTGCATTAATTACTATTCCACTAATAATCGCTCTAAGCTATTTCGGCAAAATTTATTTTTTCTTTTTTGCGGCAGTAATAGGACTAATTTCTTATTACGAATTTCATTTACTTGCAAAGAATAAAGGAGTCTTTACACATTTAACTCCTGGCTTACTTGCCATACTGTCTATACTGATCGGGAGTTATTATCATATTACAAGTTTTTATTCGTTGCTTATCATTATAGTACTTGTAGTATTATTAGTAGAACTATTTCGAAAAAAAGGCTCTGCAATTCATAATATCGGTGCCACACTGTTAGGAATAATGTATCTCGGATTATTCACAAGCGCTCTTATTAGCATAAGGGAAATATATTCCACTTCTGCTGATTTATATAATCAGGGAGGTTATATAATAATTGCCGTGCTCGCCTCGATATGGGTTTGCGATTCGGCTGCATTTTTTTTCGGAGTTCGTTTCGGCAAACATAAATTGTTTCCGAGAATTAGCCCTAAAAAAAGTTGGGAAGGTGCAATTGCCGGTTTCGTTTTTTCTGTATTGATAATGATCGCCGCTAAATTTATTGTGCTTGAATTTCTGCAATGGACTACTATTATTGCCTTTGGAATTATCGTTGGCATTATTGGGCAGATTGGAGATCTTGTAGAATCAATGTTAAAACGCGATGCGGGAGTAAAAGATTCATCTGCTTTGATACCCGGGCACGGCGGAATCTTTGATCGTTTTGATTCTCTGCTTTATACGGCGCCGGTTATATTTATATATCTTAAATTTATTGCACTTTAATTAAAATATTCCCGGATATGCGGGGTAACAAAAAGAAAAATTTTGAGAATGAATGACAAAAGGAAATGAAAAGGTAAGCGTTATTACACTCGGATGTTCAAAAAATATTGTTGACTCCGAACGATTGATGAATCAACTAAAATTGAACAAGATTAATTTAACCGACGATCCCGGGGAAGCGGGAACTGTAATAATAAATACATGCGGCTTTATTGAGGCGGCTAAACGGGAATCAATTGACACAATTTTAAAAGCAGTGAAATTAAAGAAACAGGGAAAACTTAAAAAAGTTATTGTTGCCGGCTGCTTATCGGAAAGATATAAAACGGAACTTGAAAAAGAAATTCCTGAGGTTGACGTTTTTTTTGGCACTGAAAAATATGAAGATATTGTTAAAGAATTTGGCGGCGAATTAAAATACGAACTGCTTGGAGAACGTGTTTTATCTTCACCCTCGCACACAGCATATTTAAAAATATCGGAAGGATGCGACCACCCCTGTTCTTTTTGTGCTATTCCACTTATGCGCGGCAAGCATCATTCAATTCCTTTGGAGGATTTAATAAAGGAAGCAGAATTTCTTGCTAAAAGCGGCGCTAAAGAAATTGTACTAATCGCACAGGATACAACCGACTACGGAAAAGATTTGTATGATAAACCTTCCCTCGCATTATTGCTGAATAAGTTGAGCGAAATTGAAGGCATTGAATGGATAAGATTGATGTATGCTTATCCATCAAATTTTCCGGATGATGTAGTTAACGTAATTGCAAGCAATCCGAAAGTGTGTAAATATTTAGATATTCCTTTGCAGCATATTTCGGATGATGTTCTTCGTTCAATGCGCCGTGGAGTTACTTCCGGGCGAACGAGAAATTTAATTAAAAAACTTAGAGAACAAATTCCGGACTTAACAATTAGGACGACATTTATTGTCGGTTATCCGAACGAAAGTGAAAAAGATTTTGATAAACTATGCAGGTTTGTTGAAGAAGTAGAATTCGATAGAATAGGCGTTTTTACTTTTTCTGTTGAAGAGAACACATCAAGTTTTATTCTCGGCGACCCGGTAACAGAAGAAGAAAAAGAACGCCGCAAAGGTGTTTTAATGAATATGCAAAAAGAAATATCGCTTAAAAAGAACGCTTCATATGTTGGAAAAAAATTGAAGGTTCTTGCCGAAAGCGTTGAAGGCGACTTTTATATAGCCCGCTCTTACCGTGATGCGCCCGAAGTTGACGGCGAGATACTAATTCCGATTAAAAACAAAAAAATAAAGATTGGAAAATTTTATACTGCGGAAATAACAGGCTATGAAGAGTATGATCTATATGGAAAAGTTGTTTCGTAAATGTGAGAAATGAAATGAAAATTATAAATATTTTTTTGATCATCCTTTTTGCTCCCGCAATTATTTCTGCGCAAGTTGAAAGTTCCTTTGGAATTGAAAACCGTGACGCAGTGTATTATCAGGATTTTCTAAATTTTGCCGGAGAGAAAAGCATTCAAACCAGGGTCGATGTATTTATCCAGGTTCCTTATAATGAAATTCAATTTGTAAAGACAGAGAAGGGATTTGCCGCAGGGTATTCAGTAACTATTTCGGTTTTTAACGAAGATAAATCGACACTATTAAGCGAAAAAACATTTAATGAAAAAATTGAAATAAAAAACTTTGAACAGACGATTTCGGGGAGCAATTTTAATTTAAGTCTTCGCTCTTTTAATTTAAGTTCCGGCACTTACTTAATCCGAACTGAAATTGAAGATAAAGATTCCCGTAAAACTTCTTCGTCTGAGAATAAGTTTGAAGTGAGAGATTTTACGGGCAGCAGCGGCATTAGCGACATGATGTTGGTAGCTAAAAAAACTGTGGTGGATGGAAGCAACAAAATTCTACCGAATGTAAGCCGGAACGTTTTAACAAAGAAAGAAGGAATACCTCTATTCTTTGAGGTATATAAAAATCAGCCGGGCGACGTAAAAATTAATTTTAAAATATTTGAAAATGAGAATAGAATATATGATTCAACAGAAGTAAAAAAAATTGATTCAGGTACAACTCAAATCTTCTTTACTATTAAAGAACTTGAATTGGGGCTTGGCAATTATATAATACAACTTGCTGTTGTTGACGCAGATGATAAAATTATCGGCACAATTAGAAAATCATTTCTTTCTCGATGGCCCGGCGTACCATCATCAATAAAAGATTTAAATAAAGCAATAAAGCAGCTTGTATATATTGCCACCGAAGATGAAATTGAGAAAATCGAAGAGACTGAAAATCGAGATGAAAAGGTTAAAGAATATCTTAATTTCTGGAAGAAAAAAGATCCCACTCCGCAGACGGAGGATAATCCGATTTTTGATGAGTACTACAGGCGGGTGTTTTATGCAAACGAAAAATTCTCTCATTATATAGAAGGCTGGAAAACCGACAGAGGAATGGTCTTTATTATTTTGGGTCCACCGAATAATGTTGACCGTCATCCGTTTGAGTTTAACACTAAGCCTTATGAAGTTTGGGAGTATTACGATTTAAACCGGCAGTTTGTCTTCGTGGATGAAACCGGTTTTGGGGACTACAGGCTTATCACACCAATGTACGGCGATACCTACAGATTTCGATAAAAATGATTTTAACAGTAACAATAAATCCACTGCTTGAGAGAAGATATTTATATAAGCAAGTTTCGTTCAATCATCATAACCGTGGGGCAAAAATTATTCTAGCTGCAGGCGGGAAAGGAATAAATGTAAGCAGGCAGCTTAAACATCTAGATACCGAAAGTTTGATTATGACATTTACGGGCGGAACAAATGGGAAAGTATTTGCCGATGTTTTACGGGATGAAGGTTTGAAGTTTGCAACTGTAAAAACAAAAGATGAAACAAGAGATGCTGCCTTAATCATTGATGAGTCAACTCAAAAATACACTTATTGCTTTGGTAATAATCCTGTAATCTCAGAACATGAATCTGATGAGTTCAAAGTTAAACTTGATAAGATGATTCAGAACTGTGATATTGTAGTATTTTCCGGCAGTTCTCCATCGCCATTAGCTGATGATATATTTTCGTTTGGAATAAATAAAGCAAATCAGTACGATAAAATTTCAGTATGCGATACTTATGGATCGCATTTAAAATATTGCATTGATGCACAGCCAACAATTCTTCATAACAATATTGAGGAAGTTGAGAAATCTTTGAATATCGGCTTAACAGACGAGAGTAAAAAATTATCATTCCTAACCGAACTCTATGGAAAAGGGATAAAGCAGGCATACATAACAAACGGGGAAGAAAATAGTTACGCATGCAATTTCGACTACCATTACTTAATCGAATCTTTTAATATTAATGCAGTTGATTCAACAGGCAGCGGTGATGCTTTTACAGCCGGAATTATTTACGGATTGAATAACAATTTAACTTTCGAGCAAAGTCTGCAATTTGCGGCATCGCTCGGCGCTTTAAACTCTTTATCGCTTGAAGTTTGCAGCGTTAATAAAAGTGATGCTTTTGCAACTGCTTCTAAAATCTTATTGAAACCTATTGGCAAAAAAATAAAAACGATTGATGTTTAATTATATTAAATATCTTCTATTATCCCTGCTTTTTCTTACAACTTCCTTTTCTCAGGTGATAGAAAAAATAGAAATTACCGGCAGCAGTGCATTTGGTGAATCTACTTTATTAAACTGGAGCGGCATAAGCAATGGCATAAAATATTATAACGGCGTTGTTGATACAATTAAGAATAATATTGCAGTAAAACTTTCTGAACAAGGTTACCTCAATTCGAAATTTACACACAATATCAGCTTCAGCGAAGACTCACTGAAAGTTACAATCTCATTAACAGTTAAAGAGGGTGAGCCTACATTTATTAGCAAAATAATTTATTTTGATAAAGATTCACTCGTCAATGAATACATATATTCATTATTTGAATTTCTTGAAGGACAGATAATTAATCGCGCAGCAATTGAAGAAACTATAGCCAGCTCTCTCGATTATTACGAAAACAATGGATTCCCATTTGCATCGGTTAAAATTAATTCAATTAATTTTATCAGCGACAGCGTTGAAGAAAATTATTCTGCCGAAGTATATATTGAAATGAACAAAGGCGAAAAAAGTACTATTGATAAAGTGGTAATAACTGGAAACAACAGCACGGCAGATTACGTAATTATTCGTGAACTTAGGCTTGAATCCGGCGAACTTTATTCACAAAAAGAAATTGAAGAATTACCAAATCGGTTAAACAGGTTAAGATTTTTTGAACCGATTGGCACACCGCAATTTTATTTTGACTCGCAGCAAAAGGGTGTACTTTTAATTAACGTAAAAGAGAAACAGACAAATAATTTTGACGGAATTATCGGCTATATTCCTGGATCTCGCGAAGGAGAAAAAGGATACGTTACCGGTTTGGTAAATGTAAGTCTTCGAAATCTTTTTGGGACCGGGCGAGCGGCTGCAATTCGATGGCAGCAGTTTAATCGTTTCTCTCAAGAACTTGAGTTAAAGTATCTCGAACCCTGGATTTTTGGTTTCCCCTTTAATATTTCAGGCGGCGCTTTTCAGCGGAAGCAGGATACTACTTATGTTCAGCGCCGTTTTGAAGGCGCGGTTGAATATCTTGCAACTGAAGATATCTCAGCATCTATTATTATCGGAAGCGAACAGATTATTCCAACAATTTCCGAAAAACCCAGATTCACTGTTTACAATTCCAACGCTTTAACAACGGGAGTAAATTTAAAGATTGATACAAGAAATGACCCATACGCTCCAAGGGAAGGATTACTATTTATTAACTCGTATTCATTCAGCAGAAAAAAAATTTACGGTCCGGCGGAGTTTATTTCTACTACAACAATAACCGATATTAATTTGCAGCGGATTACTGTAAGTTTCGGCGGATTTCTAGAAATATTTTCCCGTCAGGTTGTTGCTCTCGGTTTGCATGGCAGGGAACTTCGCGGTTCCTTTTTTGAAGATAGCGATTTATTCCGTCTCGGGGGAACCAACACACTGCGTGGATATAGGGAAAACCAGTTTCTCGGTTCACGGATTGCATGGAGTAATCTTGAATACCGCTTATTGTTAACTCGACGCACTTATGCGTTCCTTTTTTTCGATACCGGATATTATCTCCGCAATGCTGATGTTGAACGAAATATTTTAAAACAGGAAGGATTTAAAATTGGATATGGACTCGGGCTTAATCTTGAAACCGGGCTTGGTGTTCTGGTTGTAAGTTTTGCGCTTGCAAAAGGAGATAGTTTCGGTGATGGCAAAATCCATTTCGGAATTGTAAATGAATTTTAATAACAACCAATTTTATTTCAATATCTTTTAATCATAGAACACAAATGAATATATTAGGAAAAATAAAAGCTTATATTGAAATAACCCGCCCCATAAATATCATGCTAACAATAGCAGTTGTCATAGGTGCAGCAATTATAAGCGACACGGGTGAGTTTGATTGGGAAGACGTATTCTATGCGTCACTTGCGGCGGCATTTGCAGTGGCGGCAGGTAACATTATTAATGATTTATTTGATATTGGTATTGATATAATTAATTGTCCTTCTCGTCCACTGCCTTCCAAAAGAATTAAACCAATAGAAGCAAAAATATTTTATTTGATTCTAATTCACGCTTCGTTTATTTTATCCGGCAACGTGAACGTCGCCGTGTTTATCATTGTATTGATAGCTGCCAATTTGCTTTTTCTCTACTCATATAAATTTAAGAGAATGCCTTTGCTCGGTAATTTTATAATCGCGTCACTTACCGGGCTCGTTTTTATTTACGGCGGCGCGGCTGTTAACAATATGAACGCAGCGGTTATTCCTGCATTGTTTGCTTTCCTAATTAATTTTATTCGCGAAATTGTAAAAGACATGGAGGACGTTAGAGGAGATGAAGCTGCAGGAATAAAAACTTTTCCGGCTAAGTATGGTTTTAAATCTTCAAAGCGGGTTGTGTTGTTTTTGTCTTTCATCCTTATTTTTGCTACTATAATTCCGTTCTTATATGAACATTACCAAATAGAATATTTTATACTTGTTATGGTTATTGTCAATCCGGTCATTATATATACAATAAAATCGCTTTATGAAAATGATTCGATGCAAAACCTGCATAAGATGAGTTGGCTCTTAAAAATTAATATGGTTATCGGCTTAGCCGCTGTTGTGCTGGGAAGATGAGAAAGTTTGATAATTTATACCGAAGTGAATCTGTCACTCTGCTTGCAGGAGTTGATGAAGTAGGGCGCGGACCGCTGGCAGGACCTGTTGTTGCAGCGGCGGTAATTTTTCCTGCCGATGTTATAATTCACGGTATTAGGGATTCAAAAATTCTTACAGAAGAAAAGCGTGAACAACTCATCCCGAAAATATTACGTAAAGCGATTGCATGTTCAGTAGCCGCTGTTTCCCACAAAGAAATTGACAGAATAAATATATTAAATGCTTCCCTGCTTGCAATGAGTCTGGCGGTTCAGCGTTTAAAAGTTCAACCGCAATTAATTATAGCCGATGGAAATAAAGGATTTGCTTATGCCATTCCGGTAATACCGGTTATTAAAGGAGATGCAAAATCATTTTCAGTTGCAGCAGCTTCAATATTAGCGAAGGTTGCGCGCGACAGATTAATGAAGCGCTTATCAACGCGTTATCCTTGTTATCTTTGGTCGAAGAACAAGGGTTATCCAACTAAAGAGCATATTGCCGCTATTAAAAAATATGGCACGTGTGTTTTTCATCGAAGGTCTTTCCTTAACAAAATTATTTGCCAGGATAGTTGTGCCGAGCTAATTTTTGAAAAAGGTTTTAATAAAGATTAGTTTTTACTTTAAGCAAATTCTTTTATTTTTAGCGTGATTAAAAAATTATTGCGATTATTTGTTATGGATGAATCAACCAGAATGATAGGTGATGAGGGGGAAAATGCTGCTGTAGATTTTTTACAGAAGAATGGTTTTGAAATTATAGAAAGAAACTATCGTTATGGAAAAATTGGTGAGATTGATATAGTTGCAAAAGACTTATCAGATGGTTACACGGTGTTCATAGAAGTGAAATCAAGAAAAACGACTTACTATGGTTTGCCCGAGGAAGCAATAACAAAAAACAAACAAAGGCAGATGAGGAGAATGGGCACTCTATATCTTTATGATAAATGCCTAGATGAAATTCTTTGCCGGTTTGATGTAATAACTGTTTTGAACGAGGACAAAGACAACCCGGTAATCAACCATTATAAAAATGTGATCCAGTTATATTAATTTAAAATTATTTATGTCTTAGCGTTTTTAGGTATAAATAAAATTAAACTCACAAACGAAGGTTTGAAGAAAAGAGATTAGGCAAATGAAATTTTTTTACTCCTATATAAAAATTGTTGATGGAATAAACGAGATTATAGGCAAAGGCGCTTCGTGGCTTACGTTACTGCTTGTTTTAATTGTCTGTTTCGATGTATTTGCGCGTTATCTTCTTGGACAAAGCAGCGTCGGCGTTCAAGAATTGGAGTGGCATATATTTGCTGTAATATTTTTAGCAGCCTCTGCATTTACTTTGAAGTATGATGGGCATGTGCGCGTTGATGTTATCTACACAAGGTTTGGCGAGCGCACTAAAGCATGGGTAAATCTAATAGGAACAATATTGTTTTTAATACCCCTTTGCCTTGTAGTAATCTGGTCATCGCATAATTTTATAATTAATTCTTTTTTGATGAATGAAACTTCTCCGAATGCAGGGGGGCTGCCTGCGCGTTATCTATTAAAAGCTTTGATACCGGTTTCATTTTTTCTCCTTTTGCTTGAAGGGTTCTCATTGATGTTCAAATCAATCATTAAAATAAAAAATGAGGAACGGGAAAGTATAGCCTAATGGAATTTTTACCAATCATTTTCTTTATTGTAATACTTTTTCTTTTGCTTATAGGATACCCTGTTGCTTTCACTCTTGGCGGCGCCTCTGTTGTTTTCGGATTTTTTGTGTTTGGTCTTGATTTTCTAAATCTCCTTCCGTTAAGAATATGGGGGATAATGTCCAACTATGTTTTAATTGCCGTGCCTCTGTTTATCTTTATGGGCGTGATGCTTGAAAAATCGGGTTTAGCCGAAGAACTACTTGAAACCATGGCGCTGTTGTTCGGCAAACGAAAAGGGGGACTTGCAATATCGGTATTAGTCGTCGGGGCAATGCTCGGTGCTTCCACTGGAATTGTTGGAGCGACAGTAGTAACTATGGGTGTCTTAAGTCTGCCAGTGATGCTAAAGCGCGGTTACAAAACGGAAACAGCTTCTGGAATAATTATGGCATCAGGAACATTAGGACAAATTATTCCGCCAAGTATTATCCTCGTTCTTCTTGGGAGCGTGCTGAACGTCCCGGTTGGGGATTTATTTATCGCCGCAATAATTCCGGGTTCATTACTTGTATTATTATTTTTTCTTTGGATAGTCACCCTAACATTCATCAAACCCAAATCAGTGCCGGCAATGCCTGCTTTAGAGCTTGAAAAATTTGCCGGAGCCGGTAAAGCAAAAAAAATTTTCACAGCGTTTCTTCTCCCTTTTTTACTTGTGCTGGCAGTGCTCGGTTCAATTTTTGCTGGCATCGCATCTCCAACAGAAGCGGCTGCAGTAGGCGCTCTTGGCGCGCTGGTTCTAACTATTGCAAGAGGCAAATTCAATTTTAATTCTTTAAAAGAAGCGATGGTTCGAACAACAACAATAACAAGTATGGCATTTATGATACTTGTAGGAGCGGCTGCATTCGGTTTGGTTTTTAGAGGTATGGGAGGCGACCGCTATTTGAGCGAACTTATTCTTTCTTCAAATATGGAACCGCATCACTTTTTAATTATAGTTATGCTTGTAATTTTTATCGCCGGATTCTTTATAGATTTTATTGAGATTACGTTTATCATTGTCCCGGTTGTTGCGCCAATCTTCATGCAGATGCATATAGATTTATTATGGATAGGAATTTTAATAGCAATGAATCTTCAGACGTCCTTTCTTACTCCGCCATTCGGGTTTTCAATTTTTTACTTAAAGGGAGTTGCGCCGCCGGGAGTAACAACAGCACAGCTTTACAGAGGCATTCTTCCTTACGTTATAATTCAATTAGTTACTCTGGCATTAATAATTATTTTCCCGGAAATTGTTTTGGCGTTAGTGTAGCTAAGCGGAATGCTATTGGATTATTTTATTTTTGCAAATAAAAATTCATCCATTGTTACACCATTTTTAGTTACCGCTTTTCGAAGCCTTGCTTCAAATGAGTAACCGGCTTTTTCTAGAACACGGATTGAAGTTTTATTCCACTCGTAAACTCCGGCATATAATCGAACGAGGTCAAAATTGTCGAAGGCATATTTTGTTAAGGCAATCAGCGCTTCCGTTGCAATGCCTTTACCCCAATGTTCTTCGCCAAGCCAGTAACCAACTTCAGCAGATCTGCTGAATACATCATCTTTAATATTAAAGCCAATAGTGCCCACTGCTTTGCCGTTCACATCAATTGCGAAAATAGTTTTAGGCTCTGTTAATTGCGTTTGTTTTATCCAATTTTTTGCGTCCTGCAAAGTGTACGGGCATGGGAAAAAATTACGGAGGTTCATCCAGACATTTTTATTATTAGCATTTCTTACAATCGATTCCTCGTCACCTTCTTTAAAATAGCGGAGTTTGCATTTATGAAGAATCAGTTCCATTTCTAATTTCCGTTGAGAATAATTTTTAAAAATTTACCAGTCCACGAATTTTCATTTGCAGCAATTTCTTCCGGCGTGCCAACGGCAACAATCTCACCGCCTTTATCCCCGGCTTCTGGTCCCAAATCAATTATATAGTCCGCGCATTTAATTATGTCGAGATTATGTTCAATAATAATAACAGAGTTATTTCTCTCTATTAGCATGTTAAAACAATTTATTAACTTTGTTATGTCATGAAAATGGAGTCCCGTAGTAGGTTCATCAAAAATAAAAAGAGTGTGTTTCCGTTCTTTTTGAGTTGTAAGATGCGCGGCAAGTTTTATCCGCTGAGCCTCACCTCCTGATAAAGTATTTGAAGGCTGCCCGAGTTTGATATAACCCAAGCCTACATCAGCAAGCAATTGAAGATACCGAACTAATTTATCGTTGCTATGAAAAAATGGGATTCCCTGATCAACAGTCATATCGAGAACATCAACAAGATTCTTTCCCCTATAAGTAATTTCGCGAATTTCTTTTTTGAACCGCGTACCGTTACAGTCATCACATTCGAGATAAATGTCTGCAAGAAATTGCATCTCAACTTTTATAAAACCATCCCCGGAGCAAGTTTCACATCTTCCGCCCGGCACATTGAAGGAAAAAAAGCCGGGCTTATAACCTCTTGCGTGTGCTTGATGAGTAGCTGCAAAAAGTTCGCGTATAATTTCATAAGCTTTGATATAACTAATCGGATTGGAACGCGGAGTTCTACCGATAGGAGATTGATCAACAATTTCTATTTCATCAATGTAATGGCTGCCTATAATGTTATCAAACTTACCAATCTTAGACGGGTTAAGCCCGAGATATTTCGCCAGTCCGCCGTAAAGAACATCGTGTATCAACGTACTTTTACCGGAGCCTGAAACTCCGGTAATCACGACAAATTTATTTAGCGGAAAATCAACCGAAACATTTTTTAAGTTGTTTTCAATTGCCCCTTCAACTCGAATTGATTTTGTTTTTGTAGTATTTCGTTTTTCGGGCAGAGGAATACTTAATTTTCCAGAAAGATATTTCCCGGTCAGTGAATTTTCATTTGATATAATTTCATCATAACTGCCCATTGCAATAATTTCTCCTCCGTTCACTCCGGCTTTTGGACCCATGTCAATGAGAAGATCGGCATGTTTCATCATTTCCGGGTCGTGCTCAACAACAAGAACAGTGTTGCCAATATCCCGAAGTTTTTTCAATATATTTATCAAGCGCATGTTATCGCGCGGGTGAAGTCCGATACTCGGCTCATCAAGCACATATAAAGTTCCTACAAGAGATGAGCCGAGAGAGGTAGCAAGATTTATTCGCTGCGTTTCCCCGCCGGAAAGAGTGCTGCTTAGCCGGTCGAGCGTTAAATATCCTATTCCTACATTATTTAGAAATGTAAGGCGTTTGATAATTTCTTTTAAAACTCTTTCACCTACAAGAGTATCAAATTCGGAAAGCTGCAGTGTTTCAAAAAATTTAAGCGATTGCTCGATAGGAATTTTAACAACATCATAAATCGAATTATTGCTTATTTTTACCTGCAGTGCTTCTCTTCGCAAACGGGAGCCTTTGCATGCGCGGCATGTTGAATAACCGCGGTAGCGGCTGAGGAAAACTCTCACGTGCATTTTGTAAGTCTTTTTTTCGAGCGCTTCAAAAAATCTATCAACACCCTCAAATTTGCCAAATCCTTTTTGGATAAGGGATACTTGTTCATCTGTGAAATCTTTAAAAGGTTTGTTAAGAGGAATGTTGAATTGTTTCGCATTTCTAACAAGCTCATGCATGTTAACGCCGTATTTTGCAGAGCGCCACGGAGCAATAGCGCCTTCAGTAATTGAGAGATTAGGATTAGGTATTACAAGGTTCATATCAACACCGATTGTTTTGCTAAAGCCCTGGCAAACCGGGCATGCTCCAAAAGGATTGTTGAATGAAAAAAATCTCGGCTCCGGTTCTTCGTATCTTATTCCGCAGCATTCGTAAAATTTATTAAATTCCGTTTGTTCACCGGAATCCGCATTAATGATAATAAGCCGGTTTTCTCCTTCTTTAAAAGTTACTTCAATAGAATCTGATAATTTTTCACGCATGTTTCCTTTCTTAATTTTAAAGCGCTCTACTACGACGCGTATGTCGTCTTTCTTTTTGAGAAGGAATTCCTCTTCATTAAGGTCTATCATTTTATTTTTTACATAGATGCGGAAAAATCCTCTTTTTTTAAGAAGTTCAACTTCTTGTTTTACTGAAGAACTTTCATGAATATGAAGAGGGAATGTAAGATAAAATTTTGCCTCGTCCGGTTGTTCTTCAAGCCAATCGCTTACTGTTGATGTTGAGGCTTTCTTAACTTCATTACCGCATTCAAAACAAATTGTTTTACCGATACGTGCAAAAAGGAGGCGAAGATAATCGTAAATTTCGGTTGTTGTGCCGACAGTTGAGCGTGTGTTTTTACCGCCGGTCTTTTGTTCAATCGCAACTGCTGGGCTTATTCCCTGTATTAAATCAACGTCGGGTTTATTCATCCGTTCGAGGAATTGACGCGCGTATGAAGATAAACTTTCCACATAACGGCGCTGACCTTCGGCATAAATTGTATCGAACACAAGGGAAGATTTGCCACTTCCGCTTACGCCTGTAAATACTACAAGTTTGTTGCGCGGTATTTCGAACGAAAGGTTCTTTAAATTATGTTCCCGCGCGCCTTTGACTATTATGTTTCTTTTATTAATACTGTTTCCGTTTTTCATTGATTGAGAATTTTAATGCACAAATCTAATAAATAATAATGAAGTAAAGCGGTAAGTTTTTAGTGACTAAAGAAGAGCAAGTTCGAAAAAGATATATTCGATTTTTAACCCATATATTTTTGTAATTGTGAGGAATACGTTGACTAAAATTGCTTGATTCTTTCTGCCCTGATTTTAAGTCGGAATGCTCTGAACAAGTCTTTTTACATAATCGACAGCCTTTTGAAAATTCTTAAATTTTAAGTCAAGCAACCTGAAAAAATGATCCATTTAAAAACAAAAAACTTCATTACAGCAGTAAAGAAGTTTTTAGTTTGTGGGAGCACATGGATTCGAACCAAGGACCCCCTGCTTGTAAGGCAGGTGCTCTGAACCAGCTGAGCTATGCTCCCTTTTATGTTTCAATATTTAAAGAACCAATAAAAATTGGCGAGCAAATATGAGCTATTTTTCTTTATAAAACAAGACTTCAAAAAAAATACGAGCGGGCGACGGGGTTCGAACCCGCGACATCCAGCTTGGGAAGCTGAAACTCTACCAACTGAGTTACGCCCGCAATAAACTTTCTAATTGCATCGGCTAAAATAATCCACAGTTAAATTAACTGCAACTTAAACATCAAGGCTTTACAATTAACTGACCGCAAAATATATATTTGATCAAAACAAACCGGCGAGGACAAGACAATTTTATTGAATCGGAAGAAAGATCGTGTTTTGCCCAACGTGTTTTCTTTTGTCAAACTTGTCCTGCATTTAATAGAATATTTTTTTTCGTTAATAATTTTTCAACTGCAATTTTTAATTTCTAATTGCGTTTGCCGCGCTATGTGTTGAATAGTATATTTGCTCTGCAGTTTAATTTTTAGTTGCTGCGTTAGATTTTAACCTAATTATTGCGGAGTGAAAATGTTTGATTGGGATTGGAAAATTGAAAATGAAAAATATTTGCAAAATACAATTAAAAGATGCAGACAAAGAGAAATTATACTACCTACCTTTAACGAGCTAAAACACCCGGACACAATTCCAGAATCCATTCAGAAAAAGTTAGAAAAAATTGATCTGCACGCACTTCATCCTTTAAATTTATTTAGAATAAATTGGCGCAATAATATTGAAAACGGACGCATCGGAGGAATCAATTATTTCGAGATTCCCCGAGAAATTACCGGCGTTAAACCGCGAATTATAGGAATTGTAGGAAAATTTTTCCCAACCGGCGCTCACAAAGTTGGCGCAACTTACGGCTGTTTAGCTCCATATCTCGTAAGCGGTAAATTCGATCCCGAATATCACAAAGCTGTATGGCCTTCGACAGG
>MNYQ01000114.1 GCA_001873185.1 Ignavibacteria bacterium CG2_30_36_16
TAAACCAACAGCATTTTCATTAGCACAAAATTATCCCAATCCGTTTAATCCAAGTACAACAATAAAATTTGGTTTGCCGAAAGATTCGAAAGTAGTTTTAGACGTCTATAATATCGTCGGACAAAAAGTAACAACACTAATTAACAACGAAAGCAAAGAAGCCGGATATCATCAAGTAAACTTTAATGCTTCAAGTTTATCAAGCGGGATTTATTTGTACAAATTAACAACAGACAATTTTACATCAATTAAGAAGTTTGTGTTGATGAAGTGAAATAAATTAGAGTTTCTGCGAAATTAAGATTGTCCGCTAATGTCATTTCGACCGGAGGGAGAGATCTTTTATTTTAGAAAGATTTCTCAGTCGAAGACTACTTCGAAATGACAAATTAATTATTTCGCAGAAACCTTATTCATCTTCTAAAACTTATAACTCCATCCTATGGGTGGAGGTTTAAGTTTTAAACTGTCATCCTGACGGATGTTAAATCTTCCTCGTTGCTAGAAGATGCCGCATTAAAAACCTCCGTGGTTTTGAAATCCTCGGAGGTTTGGATAATTGGGGAATTATAGGTTTTGTAAATGGTAATGGCAACTCCAATTCACCAAAAGATTATTCATTTATAGATAACATGCTAAATCTCAACCTTAAACTCAGTTACAGACTAAAACAAATCGACAAAAACGGTAAATTTACATACAGTGATGTAGTTGAAGTTGAATCAAACAACATTCCAACAGAATTTGCGCTTTATCAAAATTACCCAAATCCGTTTAACCCAACAACCACAATAAAATATTCGGTGCCCAAAATCGTAAATAATCAATCGTCAATCATAAATCTTAAAGTTTACGACATCCTCGGCAACGAGATAGCCACACTTGTAAACGAACAAAAAGCGCCGGGTAATTACGAAGTACAATGGAATGCATCCGGTTTTGCATCGGGAGTCTATTTCTGCCGTCTGCAGTCGGAGGATTTTATCTCTGTAAAGAAACTTCTGTTGATGAAATAGTTCCGTGCGCTGGGTAGAGACACTCTCTTTAGTGTCTCTACCTTTTTTAATTTGGGTTGTAAATTTAATTTAATGGCGTTCGGGAGGTGACAAATATTATTTCGGGAATGAAGGCGCTGCTTTCATGTGTGGTTTTTGAAATAAAATAAATTGCAGCGTAATAAATTATTAGTAAACTAATCCCCAGCAAACTGGAGTATATTTCTTTGTCATCATTAAAAAAGTTCATCCCAAAAAATATTCCACCGAGAATAAGTAATAAAGGAATGCCGTATAATACTGCTGATGCTGCGAGAACGTTCCTGCCCCGTATCGCAACTCTTACTTTGTCGCCTGCCTTAACACCGAAGGGATCTTTCGCAGTAAGTGTCTTTTTATCCTCTCCAGGTTTGCAGAATATTTTGGCGCCGCATTCTTCGCACGAGCCTTCTTCAAAAATAAGAATTGTGGCAATACCATCTTTTACATCTGCAACTATACCTTCTTCAACAAATTCTTCTTTATACAATTCACAACTCAAAATTTACAATGTACAATTTCACAATGAATAATAAATTGTGAACATATAAAAATATAAAGTTCATAATTACATCGTTAGTTTATTAATTCCGGTTGTTCAACTTCAACGCGAAGATGAATTGTATCTATGGCTTTTGTTGAACATTTAGCAAAAGGGATTTTACTTATATCAATTTTCGTATAATCAATTATCGCAAGGTTGTCTTTCATAATAATTCCACCATCAGATTTGCGCGCGCATATCTGGCAGCCTATGCAGGCAGCCGCACAAACTTTACGCGACGTTTTGGGGTCGTCATGATTTTTACAGAAAATAAATATCTCTCTATCTGCCGGATGCATTTCGATTATATTACGCGGACAAGCTTTTGCACATAATCCGCAGCCGGTGCAAAATTCTTCTATAACAACCGGCAGTTCGTTTTCATTCATATACATTGCTCCAAACTGACATGCTTCTACACATTCGCCGCCGCCAACACAGCCATCAAGACAAAGTTTATCTCCGCCTGCAATCAGTATTGTTGTCGAACAACTTTTAGGACCTCTGTAAAGCGCATCTTCTTTTCGTGAAGCTTCTGCCTTTCCGCCGCGGCATAAAACACGTGCAACCATTCTCGTTCCGCCGTCCGGTTCGAGTCCGAGTATTTTTGCTATCTCTGAAGCAGCATCGGTATCTGCAACGGGGCAATCGCCCGGAGTGATCTGCCCGGCTACAACTTTGACAGCAAAATCGTAGCACCCTGCATTACCGCAAGCGCCGCAATTAGCGCCGGGAAGCAGTTCATTCACCTGACCAATTTTCGGATCTTCATAAACGCGTAATTTTTTATCTGCGATTGCAAGCGCTCCTGCAAATAAAAAACCAAGCCCCCCCATGGTTGATATTGCAATGACTAAAGAGAAGTCCATCTTTTCCTAACCTTTATCCTTTAATTAAAAACTTGTTAAATCCGGAAGACATTTTTTTATTACCATTAGAATCAATTATAAGCGCTTCCGTTTCTTTTAATAATTCTACTAATTTCATTCCTTCAACCTGACCAAGAACAAAGACAGCCGTAGAAACTGCATCAGCCCAAGTATCATTTTTTGCAATTACCGTTGCGCTTTGTAATCCTTCCGCCGGATAGCCTGTTACCGGATTTATTATATGATGATAACGCACACCGTCAACTTCAAAATACTGCTCGTAATCACCCGATGTTGCTACTGCTTTGCCGTTAAGATTTAATTTAACGAGCAGGGTCTGACGATTACGCGGATGTTGAACACCAACCCGCCAACTATCTCCGATCCCTTTAATTTCTCCGCCTGCATTTACTAACACTGCCGTCATGCCGGATTGTTTTAAAACTTCAACAGCTTTATCTACCGCATAACCTTTTGCAATTGCGCCGAAGTTAAACTCTACTGTGTTTCTTCTTAAAATTTTATTTTCTTTCAAAAGAAAAATATTTTCCCAGCCCGAATTTTCTACCGCGCGTTTAATCGAATCCGTCGATGGCACAGAAGGATTATCGCTATCGAAACCCCACGCATGTGTTAACGATTGGAGGCTTACATCAAACGCACCTTTTGACAGACTCCATAATGAATCACTTAACTTCATTAATTTGTAAACTTCTTCATCAATCGTAAAAATAGTATCGGTTTGATGATTGATTTTATAAACTTCACCGCCTTTGCGATACGTTGTAAACAAATCATCTATTCTTTTTATCTCTGCAAAGGCTTTGGAAATTGCATCGTCTGCTTTGTCTTCATCAAAAGAACGAACTTGAATTTCTACAACTGTGCCGAGAAGAATTTGCGTGCGTTTAACTGTTGATGGTTCATCATCCATACTTACGGCAATAAAATACCCGGCAGCAAAAAAAGCCATAAACAATCCTATAAAAGGAATAATCTTTTTCATCAAATCAATCTATCATTGTCCATTGTGACCTTTACATTTAAATCATTCTTAAACTGTTGGCAGCAAAGCAATCTAAAAAATTCTAAACTGGGATTGCTTCACTCGAAGACTCGTTCGCAATGACTTTTTAAACTTTTAGGACAGCCCCGACAAAATTTGAATATCATATTGCGTAAGGTGAGTTATCTAAATTATGCTTTTTCTATTTTAATAAGAACTTTATTCGGCGCACATGCTATAACATTGCCGATGTGCGAAGCAAAACCGCTTTGTATGCAAATCGCATGTCGGCAGGTTGATGAATGCACATTAACCAAACCATTTTCAATCTTTAAAACTGTTTTACCCTGCGGACCTGTTACCGGAATATTTTTGTAACTCCGGTTCAAGTTGATCCTGTCGACTAAACCGTTTTCGTTTTCAATTAGGGCTGTCTTTTCACTACTACCAAGAAGAGTTTCGATGAAATTACTTTCGCTGTATTCCGCCGAAAAAAAATATTCCGCATTGCTCTTCTGTAGTTTGCTGCGTAAGTAAATGAATGAGCCTGTAAAATCTTCGTCAGGATTGTACACGGCTATTTTATTATCGCTCAAAAGAATATCTCCCGGCACAGTACGGTTCATCTTAACTATTCGAAAAGTAACATCGGCTTTACTAAATATTGAATTATTAACTCCGGCAGAATAATATGCCCGTTTAACAACTTCTTTAATTTTATTTTCAGCAAAGATAACAGGCTGGGAAAGGCTGCCTGTTTTTTTTGCAAATGCTGTTACTGCCTCCGATATAATCTTTTCGTCAGCAGGAAAAAAACCGTGTGCTGAAAAAGTATTCATGCTCTTGCCGCTTAATATTTTTCCTGTACCGAAGCCGGTACCAAGCGCGGCGGCTGCAACTCCAAACGACTTTAGAAACAAACGGCGCGAAATCATATTATTTATTCTCCTAAAAAAATTTAAATCTTTTATTACTTTTAACATACAAAAGGATTGACGGGTAACTTTTAAATCATACCGGCAAATCCCATAAAAGCTAAAGCAAGTATTCCGGCAACAATAAGCGTAATGGGTGCGCCTTTGAACGAGGCAGGCACATTTGCAAGTTCAAGTTCTTCTCTTATCCCCGCCATTATTGTAAGTGCAAGCGTAAAACCGGCACCGGCGCCAACACCGAAAAAGACGCTTTCGATGAATGAATATTCGCGCATCGAAATGAATAATGCCAAACCGAGTATTGCACAGTTAGTGGTAATAAGCGGAAGAAATATTCCAAGCGCACGGTAAAGCGGCTGGCTAACTTTTTTAATAAACATTTCCACAAACTGTACGAGAGAAGCAATAACAAGAATGAAAGAAGGTATCTGCAAAAACTCCAGTTCGTATGGGACAAGCAGAAGATTAAAAAGCAGCCAGCTTACGATTGCTGTAATAACCATTACAAATGTTGTTGCCATTCCCATCGACACGGCTGAAGATGTTTTATTTGAAACTCCTATAAAAGGGCATATACCGAGGAAGTATGCAAGCACAAAGTTATTTACAATGGCGGCGGAAATAAAAATTATAAACAGATCCATTTTATATTCCCTCCTGTGCCATTGATATTTCCACTTTACTTACACGTTTATACTGTTCGATCAAAGATTCTTTCTCGATTCTCTTTTTACGATCTGTGTACATATTTGCAAAGCCGAGCATCAGCCCGAGAGTTAAAAATGCACCGGCGGGAAGAATCATTATAAGCCAGGGTTCAAAAGCATCAGGCAAAATTTGAATCCCGAGAAATGTTCTCGAACCAATAATTTCTCGAATTCCGCCAAGTGAAACTAATGCAATAAAAAAACCGGCGCCCATTCCGAGTGCATCAAGCAACGCACGGAAAGGAGTGTTCTTTGAAGCAAAGGCTTCCTGCCTGCCGAGAATTATACAATTAACAACTATGAGAGGAATAAAGGGACCGAGCGCTTTGCTTAACTCTGGAAATTTAGCCTTCATTACCAAATCAACAATTGTTACAAAAGTTGCGATGATTACAATGTAAGCCGCAATTCGCACCTGATTGGGAATTAATTTTCTTATTGTTGAAATAAGCAGGCTCGCCGTTACAAGCACAAATGTTGTAGCAAGCGCCATTGCAATACCATTAATTGCAGATACAGTTACCGCAAGCGTGGGGCACATACCGAGCACCTGTTTAAAGATTGGATTCTGTTCCCACAATCCTTTTAAGAATTCTTTTGAAAGAGGAACTTGTTTGACCATTATATTTTCCCCTCCTTCTGTAATTTGCGCATTTTTAAAATTCCGACATTCATTATTGCAACTACTGCTTTTGATGAAATAGTTGCGCCTGTTATTGCCTGTATTTCATTTGGATGACTCGGATTTATACCTTTAACCCAGTTTATTTGAGGCAATGTTTCTAAACCTTTAAACTGATTTCTAAAGGGATCTTCGGTTACTTTGGTGCCGAGCCCGGGAGTTTCAACCTGTTCAAGAATTTCGAGGGCAGTTATTTTTTCAAGGTCGGATGTTAAGCCAATCATCAATCTAATTTTTCCCTGAAATCCATTGCCCGAATAAACTAACGAATACCCGAGCGGGTTATTCGAGGCGTCTGATACTTTATAAGCCTCAATACCGGCAATATTAACAGGCTCGTAATTTTGGGCTTCCGGCTGAACTTTGAATATTGCTTCTTCGGTTTGCGCTTTTTGATTAGCCGCTATTAACGGGTCTGCCCAGTTATCTATGCGCGATAACAATCCGCCGGATACAACACCGATGATGCTTAATGTTAAAATCATTTTTACTACATTATTCATGCGGCGGCTCCTTTTACCGAGCCGAAAATTTTCGGAATTGTGACGCGGTTAATTATCGGAACGAATGCATTCATGAATAATATCGAATACATAACCCCCTCCGGCAGTCCGCCGAATAAGCGGATAACAATAAGCACAAATGAAATTCCAAAACCGAAAATCCACATGCCTTTATTAGTTACAGGCGAAGTTACCCAATCGGTCGCCATAAAAAACGCTGCAAAAAGAAAACCGCCGGCAAAGAGATGGAACAATGGAGCCGGATATTTTACCGGATCGATAAAATTAAATATCGCCCCGAACACGATCATTCCAATTATCATCGAAAAAGGAATTCGCCAGTTAACAATACCAACAGCAATTAAAAATATTCCGCCGATAAGTATTGCAAGCGCGCTGGTTTCACCGAGCGAGCCGCCTGTGCTGCCGAGAAACATCTCGCTTAAACCGGCAGTAATTCTATCAAACTTAAATGCTGCAAGTGGAGTTGCCGAAGTAACACTATCAACAGCAAACTTATTTGTGCTCCATGTAGTAATTGCTACCGGAAAAGCTGCCTGAAGAAATGCTCTTCCTACAAGTGCAGGATTAAAAATATTATAACCCAATCCGCCGAAAATTTGCTTTCCCAAACCTATCGCAACTATAGAACCTATCGCTGTTGAAGATAAAGAAAAATTTGGCGGTAAAGTAAGTGCAAGCAGCAAACCGGTTAACGCAGCGCTGCCGTCTACTACCGATAACTTTTGCTTGCGCACTGTCTGTATTGCATACTCGGTACCTACGGCAAAAACCACTGCGGTAGTAATAATAAGTAATTGATAAATTCCGAAAAACAAAACAGCCGCAAGAAGACTTGGCGCTAATGCTGCCACTACCATCCACATCACTTTTTTTGTCGTCCACTGGTTGTGGAGATGAGGCGATGTTGTTAGTTCAAGTTTATTCGTATTGCCGGCTTCTGTAATAGTAACTGTCATATTTTCAATTTGTTTTTTTAATTCTATTTAATTTTGTAAACCTGCTTGTTGTCTTTGAATCTGCTTCACTCTCTGCTTGCCCAAACGTAACCATTGAACAAGAGGAATGTTGGCAGGGCAGGTATAAGCGCAAGTTCCGCATTCCATACAAACAGTAATGCCGAACAGCCCGGCATCTTCAAAACGTCCGAGCTGTGTGTAGCGAACGAGTTTTGTCGGCATCAAATTAAGCGGACAAACATCAATACACTGCCCGCATTTTAAGCATGCGGTTTCTTCCCCCCTCGAAACTTCTTCTCTGGTAAGAACGAGTATACCCGAAGTAGCTTTAAGAATTGGCGCCATTAAATCAAACTGTGCTACTCCCATCATCGGTCCGCCGACAATCAATTTAACTGCATCTCCGTTTATGCCGCCGCAATAATCTAGAACATCTTTAATTGGCGTACCCACCGGCACTAAAAGATTTTTGGGATTTTTTACACCTTTACCTGTAACAGTTAAGGCGGCTGTAACCGCAGGCTCACCTTTAACAACAGCATCGTAAACTGCAACTGCAGTTCCGATGTTTTGAATGACTGTTCCAACTTCTAGCGGAAGTTTGCCGGGGGGTACTTCGCGTCCCGTGATGGCTTTTACCAGCATCTTTTCAGCGCCTTGCGGGTATTTTGTTTTAAGCGAAAACACTTCGATATTGTTTTCGTTTTCTGCCGCACGGGTTATAATTTTTATCGCTTCGGGTTTATTATCTTCAATACCGATATAACCTTTTACCACACCCATCGCTTTTAAGAAAAGCGTTAATCCTTCAATTACTGCTTCGGGTCTTTCAATCATGAACCTGTAGTCGCGCGTTAAGTATGGTTCACATTCACATCCATTGAGGATAACGAACTCAATTTGTTTATCCTTAGGCGGTGTAAGTTTTATGTACGTAGGAAAAGCTGCGCCGCCCTGTCCTACTATACCCGCATTTTTCACTCTTTCTATAATTTCTTCCGGAGTGATAGTCTTCGGATTAAGCGGAGACATAAATAAATTTTCTAATTGTTCGTTTGTTTTGATTACGATTGTTTGTTGGGGAAAACCGGTAGGAGTAGTTTGTTTGCTGATGCTTGTAACGGTACCGCAAACCGGACTGTGAATGGGCGCGGAAATAAAACCATCAGCTTCTGCTAAAATTGAACCGATAGAAACAGAATCACCTTTTTTAACACTGGCAATAGCTTCTTTGCCAAGGTGCTGATTTAAGGGGATATAAATTTCCTGAGGCGCAGGCATAACCTCAAAAATCAAAGTCTCTGTTAATTTTTTAAATTCAGGTGGATGAACGCCGCCGTGAAATGTTTTTAATGCCACGTTTTCTCTCTTTTTTATTTTAGTTTAAAGAGAACAATAATCCTGCAGATGAGCCGCAATTTATCTGAAAAATCTAATGTCCCGATTTATACCAAAACTGTGCCATTGGTCAATGATGTTTGAACAATTAGAACTTTTGGTTTTCGAACAGAAACAAAGAATTTTTTCTGTTTTCAAATCGTTACCCGATACTGTTTTTCATTTTTGGGAAATAGCAAAATTGGTACTGGGAAGAATATTGTTGAGCTTTAGCATTGTTTGATTAAAAATTTTACGAATATGGCAGAAAAGATTTGGCGCTTATTTATTCAAAATTTTTCTGTCCACCACGAACTAAAAGAATGAAGTACAAATCTGGAAGATAAAGGAACGACTCCCCTCAAAATTCATCGGCACTATCGGCATTGCAAGTACAAAAATAATATGCCGTTTTGATAACCTTTGAGGTTTGTATATTTTAAAACAGAGATAGAAAAAATATTTTTGAGTTCACTCCCAAAAGGTTATTTATGTCATTGTTCTGTTAGCTAACGAACAAGCGCTTTAATTAATAGACTAGACCGAACCCATTGATATAATAAAAGGAAAACTACCTGTAGTATTTAATACACAAGGGATTTATTATGAGCCGTTTTGATTCAGCATTCGAACAAGTAAAAACGCTTGTAGAACATTTTAGCGCAAATGAAAAAATGTATCTCGCTGCGGATTACTCCGAAGCAAGAGTACGAACCGATTTTATTGATAAGTTCTTTACTGCGCTTGGCTGGGACGTAAACCATAACGTGCAGCTTAATCCTTATGAACAGGAAGTAAGTATAGAAAAGCCCGTGAAGATTGATGGAATGCAGCAGAAGCGCGCCGACTATGCTTTTTTCTTAGCTCCTAATTATAGAAAAGATGACGTTAAGTTTTATGTTGAAGCGAAGAAGCCTGCA
>MNYQ01000005.1 GCA_001873185.1 Ignavibacteria bacterium CG2_30_36_16
TGTCGTTTTCCCACTCTCTATCTTATCAGTAATGATTTTTTAGAAGTTGATTTAAATTCAATTAACAGCGAAAATAAAAAACTCCGGGTCGTGGGGAATATTCCCTACTATCTAACCTCATCAATTTTATTTAAACTTATCGGAAATAATGATATTGTGGAAGACGCCATATTGATGACGCAGCTTGAAGTTGCACAGAGAATCACTGCTAAAAGAGGGACAAAAGCTTACGGCATATTAGCTGTTTTGCTTCAGTTTTTTTGCGATGTTAAGTTGTGTTTTAAAGTATCGCCAAATGTGTTTTATCCGAAACCAAAAGTGTTCTCCGCAGTAATTCATCTTACCTTTAAAGAAGTTGACCTTAGCGGCACAACCAAGCAGATATTTATTTCGGTAGTAAAAGCAGCCTTCGGGAATAGGAGGAAAACTCTTAAAAATTCCTTAAGTAATAGTATATTTGCAAAACTAAATTTTGAAAAATCCGGGGTTGATTTAAGGCTTCGGGCAGAACAGTTAAGTTTAGCCGACTTTTTAACTCTGGCAAGATTTGCCTCCTGCGAACTTAACAACCGTCAAAACATTTCCGATAAATAAATAATCTTTCGAGAATGAAAAGAATAAAATCATTTCTAAAAAACTTAAAAGCGTATGATCTTGTAGTAGTTGTTTTTTTTATACTACTGACGATAGTGAGTATAATATTTTACGATCAAGTGAAATATTGGCAGTTATTCGTCGTAATTAACCTGTGTATAATATTCTTTGCTTTTTTTATTTCTTTTCTCGAAGAAAAATTTCCCAACAAATTTATTCGCGCTTTGCATTACTGGTACATCGCTCCGCTCATCTTAATAACATTCAAAGAACTTTATTTTATGATAAAGCCTATTCGTGTTTATGATTTTGATTGGCTGTTTATTCAGATAGATAGAAAGTTGTTCGGCGTTGACCCGACTGTTTGGATTTACCAGTTTGCACACCCTGTAATAACGGAGCTGCTTCAAATTGTATACGGTTCATTTTATCTTCTTCCAATTTTTCTTGGGTTGTTTTTATTGAGGAAGAAAAGATACGTTGCGATGGACTTTGCCGTCTTTATGATTATTTATGGATTTTATCTTTCTTACTTCGGTTACTTTGCGTTGCCGGGAATAGGTCCGCGTTTTACGCTTCATGATTTTTCAAATACAAACCAGGAGCTTCCCGGTTTGTGGTTAACTAATTTTTTACGCGAAGTCGTAAATTCAGGCGAGTCGATCCCTGCCGGCACACATAACCCTGCGGAAGTTGTTCAGCGCGATGTTTTCCCGAGCGGACACACAATGATCACACTCATTGTGATGTACCTTTCCGTAAGATTAGGAAGCAGAAGTAAATATTTCTTTTTACCGATGGGAACATTGCTAATCATAGCTACAGTTTATTTACGGTATCATTATGTAATTGATTTAATTGGCGGGCTGCTTTTTATGCTGTTTGCCGTTTGGACGGGGAAATATATTTTTAACTGGTGGCGTCGTAAAATAGGGAAAGAAGAATTTATTTACGATAGGACAAAATTTTAATGCAGGAAAAAAAGATTGAAGTTAAAAGAATATTCGATACAATCGCATTTCGTTACGACCTGCTCAATCATCTTTTAAGTTTTGGCATCGACCGTTACTGGCGAAGGAAAGCGTTAAAACTTACCGGCTTAAACAGCAGTTCAATTTTGCTCGATGTTGCCTGCGGAACAGGAGACGTTGCAATTGAAGCGCGCAGGCAGGGCGTTACAAAAATTTTCGGTGCAGATTTTTCATATAACATGCTTTCGCTGTTTAATAAAAAATCGGATTGGATAAAAGGACGCAATGTGCAGCTTGTTGCCGAGAAAATGCCGCTGAAGAATGAATCTGTTACAAACATTACAATAGCTTTTGGCGTCAGGAATTTTTATGATATTCAGGAAGGATTTAACTCATTCTATCGTGTGCTAAAAACTAACGGCAAAGTGACAATTATAGAATTTAAGATGCCATCTAATTTTGTGTTTAAAAATCTTTATAAATTTTATTTTAAAAAAATACTGCCGTTAGTTGGCGGGCTTATTTCGGGCGATAAGGCGGCGTATAAATACCTTCCCCGTTCGGTGGAAGAATTTGATGAAAAAACAAATCTGCCCGAACTCCTGAAGAATTCGGGCTTTGAAAAAATAGAACAGAAGTTTTTAACATTTGGCATAGTGCAGGTAATTATAGCAGCTAAAACAAAATGAATCTATTTCAGAAGCAGTAATTTTTTAACGGAATTGAAATCATCCGCTTCCATACAGTAAATATAAACCCCGCTTGCAAGAGAAGCAGCATTGAAGTTGACCTCATATCTGCCTGCTGATTTTTGTTCGTTCACTAAAGTTTTTACTTCCCTGCCGAGAATATCGAAAATCTTTAGTGTTACAAATCCATCTTTAGGCAAATGATATTTGATTGTTGTAGAAGGATTAAACGGGTTTGGATAGTTTTGGAATAATTTGAATTCTTTAGGTTTGATTAAGCTAAGATCAGATTCTTTAAAATTATTTCTGTTCTTTAAAAGCTTCGTTATTCCATTAACAAAATCCTCTGTGGTAACTAACTTACTATTTGTCCCTTTCGCTAATCCGCTGTCACCCAGCAATAGACCGGCAGATAAATAGTCTATTTGAGCATAATAGGCTCTGTCAGTACCTGGATTGGATAATATTATTTCCTCGAATTCGTTCATCGCTGTTTCTACGTCTTTTTGCGCAATATAACATAACTCGATTAAATGTTTAACTATTTCGGATGTTGTTGCATTTGTTATATATCCAAGCTGGTTTTCAAATGTAATCCCAAGGTTCTCAAATACAGCAGTACCACTGTTTTGAATTTTAGCAATCTTAAATAATTGAATATAATTTTGATAATCATCAGGATAATCATCAAGAAAATCTAAATAATAAGTTTTTGCATTATCATAATCTTCCTGGTAAAAATATCCATCAGCAACAGCAAACAACAGAGCTCTATTAGAAATGTTAGAACTGTTTACCGGATAAATTTTAATTGTATCATATATTTGAGTCCCGTTCTGAATAAACATAAGTGAATTAATACCCTGAACGACATCGGGAGGAGATGTTAAATAAGGTTCGAAATAAATTTGGAGATCATCATCCCAGAATCTTCCCGAAGGATTAGTGCCGAACAGCGGATGATCACCCCAGTAATTTTCTACAGCATTAACCATTTCGATTACTTCCTCACCGTAAATTAATTGTTTATGAATATCAGGATCGAGAGTAATATTCCTATTATCCTCAATGGTATTATACCCGCTCTCCATATTTAAACAACTCTCAACGATATTAATTTCGGCTGCACTTATATCTGTAACTCCGTCGGTTCCATTTTCAAATATTTTGTTATAACCGGTCAGCGTAGAATAGAACAAATCGCCATCAAGATTTAAATACGTACCGGACATAGAAGCTGCCGAATTCGATAAATAAATACCTGTTAAAGAATTATTATTGATTGTATTAAAACCCAATTGTATGTCTGAATTTCCAACATCAATTCCCCTGTTAAAATTAGTTGTTTTATTGTCTCTTAGCAGCCCCTGGCAAGAGACGATATGAATTCCATTATAAAGACTCAACGCCGGAGATATAATGGAGTTATCAATGAAATTAAGCGACGCAATATTAGAAAAAAAACAACCGAATTCGCTGCTTGTAATTTGATTTTGAGATATGAATGCTTGTGCAGAATTGGTTACAAAAATTCCAAAATTGACGGCTACAATCTCGTTTCTGTTTATAACCAAATTATTCAATTCTTCGGTAAATGCAGAAACCAAGTAATGGATCCCCGAACTTCCATTAATAATATTGTTCTGAATTATAATATTTGAGTTACTCATTTTATTTAAAAAAATACAACTACTTGCGCAATTAAAGATTGAATTTTTGATAGTGATGTTTCCACCGTAGAGTTCATTTCCAGCGCGGATTATTCCATTATCTACATTTTGAAAGGTAATATTATCGACGATAATGTCTCCATCAGTTTGACGTTCATTAGATATTTTAATTCCAGTAGAATAGTTTGTTAAAGAGGAATTTTTAATTTCAAAATAAGCAGGAGAGTTTAAACTAATGCTATATTTATCAATAAGCCCTGAAGTGCCTACAAATTCACAATTATTAATTGCGACTCTTGAATATTCTAGAGCGGTAATTGAGTTATCTGCATTAAAAACACAACTAGTAAACTGAAAAGTTGAGTTAACATTATTTTTAAATTTTATTTCCGCTTTCGAATTATTAAAATTACAATATTCAAATATTAAATTAGCATTAGGGATCGATGTTGAAGATGTAAAATTAATATGAATAATAGATGAATTGAAATTTATATTGGAATAGTAGAAAAATTCACTTTCACTTTGATTCTCAATGGAGGCATCTGAGATTATTACTGGAGCACTTTTCGAACCTTTAATATGAACCCCGCCATATAGCTGTATTTTACCACTCAATGAGCAGCCTTCAGATACTGAAAGAAATTTATTAACAGTTAAATCGCCTTGAATAGCTAAATGAGAAAATTGCTGAATGTATAATGAATCCACAAAGATTGAACCATTAAAAGAATTGACAATGTTATTAGAATGTATATTCAATCTCCCGTTAACATTTAAAGTACCTCCGGTGCTTAATAAATGACCACCAATTATTTCAATGTTTCGGAGATTTAAAACTGCCTGATCTTTGATGAGTATTGTACAATTATTATCAAGAGTAAATTCAGTATCGATAGAAATTTGAGATTTTTTTTCAGCAGTTATATTAATATCATTTGATAATTGAATATTTTCTATAAATGCTCTTGAATAACCTTTAAAGTTTAGATTTGCTCCATCTTCAATTATCAAATTTCCTTTAACTTACAAGCAAGCGTTTCGAGAAAAAGTAACGTCAGCGCCTGAAGGTATAATTAGCGTACTGCCATCGGGAACAACATACTTTGTTTTATAATCTCCGGAAGTTAAAGTATTGGTGCCGGATAAGGTTTGTTCGGTATAATTGAAAATTCGGGTTAAGGGGTCTCCAACTACAATTCTGTTATCAGTCAAATTATTCATCCCGAGGTAAGCTGCCTCAACAAAAGTATAACCCAAAGCATATGATGGTAATAGAATATCATTTTGAATAATAATGCCACCGCTTGAACCATGAACTGCCTGTCCAACACCTACAGTGCCTCCCATTTTAAAGAACTCGGTTATCTGACCTTGTTCTGCTCTCCTAACAGGAGGATCTGTCCCCAATGTGGTGACATTGAAACTTTCCGCTGTATTGATTATAGCTCCGGGTGTATAGTTAAAAGTAAGTTGAGATTGTATATAATCTTCATTAAAAAAATGATTAGAACCAACTGTTGTATGCGTACCATTAGAACTATATGATATTAATGGAGATGGGAAATCTGTATATACAATTTCAGTACCATCTATTTTACGATTATTAATTCCAAGTGTTTCAAAAATATTTTCTACTGTCGTTTGAGATAGAATTATAGAACCACCTTGACCTGGTGTTGGATCAGCATCAATAAACCAGGTATAGCCTTCTGAATTAATTGCTACTTTTGAACGATCGATCATGTCTTTCGCTATTTGCAAACTCATTGCGTCTAAATGAGTAACGAGATATGATAGAGTAACATTTCTACCAAGATGTGGATTGTATATAGAATAATAATTTGGTTTAAAATTATGAGTCATTGTAAAATTAGGGTCTGCATTGAAATATGGATTTTCAATTAAGAATGTACCTCTGCAATCATGAGGTGGAGTTGGCTCCGGCGTTTCTAAATTAAGCAAATCCATCAAGGAATATGGGTTATTTATATAATCTCCCAAAAGACAAAGTAAACCATCAACTGTTACATTTTGATTGCAACTGCCAGCATGATTCGGTGTGGTTATTATTCGAAAAGGAACACCTTTACATAATACAATAAATCTAATTTTATCTTTGAGATACTCTCCGTTTACAATTGTAGTTCTTAGGTGACGGGCAATCGGTTCGGCTATTCTCTCAATAAAATAGAGCCAGGCGTGCCGGTTAATTGGGTCGTAAGAAAGCACTGTGGAATCGCTTATTAATTCACCTTCTTGTGTAATTTCAATTCTATGAGTTGTATTTGACACAGAATCGAAAATATCAGCGTTAACCAAATTAGTTAGCGGTACTATGTTTGAGGCAGGAATGTTGCGTGCGGTTTTATAGTAATTTTCTACTAAGAATGAAGTTGTATCTAAAGAGTTGTAAACCACAAGAACATTCTCTGGACCAGGAACATTCGCATTAGTTTGTGCATCTGCTACCGAATAGCAGAGAAAAAAGATGAAACAGAAAATATAGAAATGTTTCATATAAGTACTCCTTTATTTTATTAGTGTTATTTTATTAACGGCATTAAAGCCGGCGCTTGAAGTCATCCTAACGAAATAAACCCCGGAAGGGAGTAATGATGATTGAAATAATTCCTTATGCAATCCTTCTGATTTTTCCTCATTCACTATTTGAATAATCTTTTCACCTATTATATTATAGAGAGAAATATTTATAAAGCTTCTATGAGGTACTTGATAAGAAATTACGGTACTGGAATTAAATGGATTTGGATAGCTTGGATAAAGTTGAAATGTTGTTATTAAAGAATTTCCAATAATTTTTATAATATCTGAAAACTTGTATTGCCCATTATGATCAACTTGCTTCAATCTATAGTACTGTATATTAGTAACAATATTATTATCAATAAAGATATAATTTATTTTTTCGGTTGTTGTCCCGCTACCTTCAACAAAACCTATATTAAACCAATTCTCTTTATCAAAAGATTTTTCAACTTGAAAACCACTATTATTTAATTCAGATGCCGTCTGCCAGGTTAAAATAACTTTCTTATTTTCAACCATCCCTTGGAAGGAGATTAATTCTACCGGCACAATAGAAGTATCAATATATTTATAAATTAAACCTAAATTTCCAGTTGAATAGCCTAAATAATTATGGGGCGCATGAAATTTTTGAAGACCTATATTACTTAATTCACTAACTAGACTCCAAGTATTACCGCTATCAATGGTTTCATAAACTACAGAACCTCCCATTATAAACCCATGATCATTCGAAAGCCATCCAAAATTTTTAATAATATATGGTGAATTCAATTGAGTGTACCAAGTTGCACCATTATTGTCTGATCTATAAAGCTTTAATAATTCTAAAATAAATCCTTTATTATTAATAAAATAAATGTCTGTCGACATAAAAGCTGGTATATCACTTCTCTGAATCCAATTAGTACCGCCATTGGTGGTTTGCCAAATATATCTTGTGGCAGCCCATCCATTGAGTGAATCAATAAAATGTAAGCTTGAGAAATTATCAGCCGGTAATGTTATTTGCGTTATCCAATTTTCCCCGCCATCGGTTGTATTTATTATGTTTCTTCCGCTTGTTGCCCATCCGGTTAATGAATTTGTGAAAAATATTTTCCCTACTCCCCCCGGTACACCGTTAACATTATACCAATTTACGCCGCCGTCTGTGGTTTTAAATAATGACTGGCTGCCGCCAATAAACCCGGTTAAACTATCTAAAAATAGTAAAGAATTTCCGCCCGGTGCATTTTCAATTCTTGTCCAGCTTAATCCCCCGGTTGTTGTTTTATATAATGCCCAGCTTAAAATATAACCGGTTGTTTCATTAAAGAAATAAACATCAGAAAAATTATCGTTAAGAATTATTTTCTTCCAGCTTTCAGTACCTTCTGTTTTCTTGTAAATATTTAAGTCGTTACCTCCGCAGTAACCGGTTCCATCATTTAATACTTGAACATGCCAATCGCCTCCGCCGCCAACGAATGTCCAGTTTTGCCCGCGGTTGGTTGTTTTATAAATTCCTTTATTAACATTTATTGTGTACCCGGTATCTCTATTGACAAACTCTATACAATTAGCATCTTGATAAGTTGGTATGTCATCATTCATAACCCATGTTAATCCGCCGTCGCTGCTGTAAATATTTTTTCCCCCTTCATATTGTATTTCGAGTTCGCGCTCGCCGGCAGCCGCAGCATGGAGTGAATCGATAATATCTACAGAGTATAAATCGCGTGTATCGCCGGTAAGTATTTGCTGCCAGTTTACTCCGCCGTCGGTTGTTCTTAACATATTTCCATTACTGCAGGCAATCATTCCGAAGTTTTCATTTAAAAAATTTAACCCCCAGTAATGATAACTGAAAGGAAGTGAATCGCGCTGCCAGGTAAGTCCCGCATCAGTGGTTTTAAGTAAAGAACTATACATCCCGCAGACCCAGCCGACAGAGTCACTAATCATTTGCACGCCCCACAAGTCCCGGTCATTACCAAGACCGGTGGGAATTAATTCAAAGTTTTCTCCGCCGTCTATTGAGCGGAGAATTATTCCATCATAGCCGGTAGCTAATACAATTTGTCCGTTGTAAGAATGTATCTTTAGTAAGAGATTGGTTACCGGTGTTTCGGCTATTGTCCAATCAACCCCGCCGTTTGTTGTTTTAATTATTGCGCCGCTGCCTCCAACTGCCCAGCCGGTATCTTTATTAACGAAGTGTAGACCAATGTAACTAACTCTCGGCACTTTGGGGTTTAATTCTGTCCATACGCCGGTGCTTCTAAAATAATTTAACGGGAAAACTTCTTCTTTCGGTTTTTTATAATCTGATTCTTCGGGAAGATTATCGGGGTCAGTTCGTCTGTAGTTAACAACTTGTTTTGAAGGGACTGAATCGTTAATGCTTACAACATTACCGGGCGGTTTATCTGTCCGGTAACTTTGAGGGAGAGTTAACACCGAAAAGAATATACCTAAGACAACTGCATTTAATATTCGTATAAAAATATTTTCCATTACATGCCCTTCAAAAAATGAAGTGAAATATTGTTCATCAAAAAATCGTTGAAGATGAACTGGTACAAAATAATTTTAGTTTGGCAATTAGGCAAGACTGGATCAAGTTTTTGTTAGGCAGCGGCATATGATATAGTTTCATTCGGTGTGGTTATTATTCGAAAAGGAACACCTTTACATAATACTATATATCTAATTTGGTTAAAAAGGGGTTTTCCGGTATTTGGATCAACTGTATTGTTTAAATGATTTCTAATGGGACCGGCGATATATTCCTCAAAATAGTACCAAGCTAAACTATCACATACGCCATTAGAATCATAGTCGCTACATGAACCCATTCGTCTAATTACTTCTCCTTCCTGTTCTAGTTGAACAGCACCATTATAGGCGGAAGTT
>MNYQ01000241.1 GCA_001873185.1 Ignavibacteria bacterium CG2_30_36_16
TTTGTCCATCGCTAAAAAAATAGTTTATAAAAAAAACGAATATAGTTCAGCATAAAGCTAAAGTAATTTGATAATTAATATTGGCTCTAACTAATATTAAAAAGAATTATACACTACCAAACTATAATAAATTGACCGCATCCCTCAAATTTTGTTGCTGAAGATGATTGTAAATTTGAGTCGTTGCCAAATCCTCATGGCCCAAAAGTTCTTTTATTACAAAAAGTGAAACACCTCTTTGAACCAAAAGGGAAGCGAAGGAATGGCGCAAAGTGTGGAAGTGGATTTGTCTTGTCCGGCATTAAGTTTACAGAAGAGATAGTAAAAACTTAGTGAAGGAAAAGGAAATGAAAACAAAAACATTAGTAAAATAGAGTTGGGCATTTAAGCAGAAAGTAGTAAGAGAAATAGAGGAAGGCAAACTAAGCTAAAGCGGAGCCTGCAAACTTTACAACATAAAAGGTGGCAGCACACTGCCGCAATGGATAAAAAAAATAGGAAAGAATCATTTGTTGAACAAGATAGTCAGGATAGAACTGACTGATGAAGTAAATATGTTGAAACAGAAAGAAAAAGAAAAGCGGGAATTAGAATCAGCATTTGCGCAGGCCCATTTGAAAATAATGAGCTTAGAGTTGCAGATATATTAATTCGCAAATTCAACGGCTATCTATTATATTTGAATTCGTTTTTATAAAGAAGAATGGGCGGATCAAATTGAAGATACTTGTGTGTAACGACGACGGTATAGATTCCGTTGGTATTTATGAACTTGTTAATGAACTAAAAAAAACAGCCGAGGTTACTGTAGTTGCGCCGCTTAAAGAGCAAAGTGCAGTTGGACATGGAATAACTATGCAGCTTCCTCTTCGAGTTATTAATTATTATAAAAATGGTAATTTCTTCGGCTATGCTGTTGATGGCACTCCTGCAGATTGTGTAAAAATTGGTATTAGAAATATAATGAAAGAGAGTCCCGATCTTGTTATTTCGGGTATCAATCATGGTTCGAATACTGCAATCAATATAATTTATTCGGGCACTGTTTCAGCGGCTCGTGAAGCGGCTATAATGGATGTTCCCGCAATTGCTATTTCGGTTACGAACCATACAGCAAAGCAGTTTGGTTTTGCGGCAAAAGTTGCGCAGATGCTTACACAAGAAATTGCAAACAGGGGTTTACCTAAAGGCACTCTCTTAAATGTTAACGTCCCGGATCTTCCCGAAGAAGAAATTTCCGGTATGCTTTTAACGAAACAGGGTAAATCAAAATGGGATGATATTTACGAACAACGCAAAGACCCATACGGGCGCGATTACTACTGGCTAACCGGCAACTTGATGGAAATAGATATAGAACTTGATACTGATCAGGCTGCCGTAAAAAACAAATATGTTTCTGTTACACCTATCCATTTCGATTTGACCGACTACGACACTTACAGCCGGATGAAAGAATGGAAACTTGAGGAGTTATTAAATGCAAAACAAAAAAAATAAATTGTACCACATTGACGCTTTCACAAGCGAACCTTTTTCCGGGAATCCTGCTGCCGTAACTTTTGGCGATGACCTGAACGAGGAGGAAAAACAATCTATTGCCCGCGAAATGAATCTATCCGAAACCGCTTTTGTTTCAAAATCGGATAAGGCTTCTTTCAAACTGCAATGGTTCACGCCTTCAAACGAAGTACCGCTATGCGGGCACGCAACCATAGCCTCACTTCATTTCTTGAGTGAAAACGAATTAATAAAAGACAATGAAGAAATTACTTTTGAAACTTTATCGGGAATTCTCCGCTGCCGTTTTGAAAACGGAAAGTATTTTATGCAAATGCCGGTCTTTAATGTTAAGGGTTATAATGATGAAATAATTGAAGTGCTTGATGCATTAAATCTTCCGGAAGATAGAGTAGACCCTTTTGTTGAGACAGTAATACTTGAAAACGGATACCTTTACATTTGTGTTAATAATTTAAAATCGCTCAGCGAAATAAAACCTGAATTCAACAAGCTTAAGGATCTTTCGGCTGAAGAGAAAAAATTTGAAGGTGTGGCGGTTTACACTCTCGAAACAATTGATTCATCATCTTTTGCACATATAAGGTTTTTTTCTCCGGCTCACGGAATTAACGAAGACCCGGTTACCGGCTCTGCAAACGGTCCTTTGTTTACAGTATTGAAGTATCTGAATGTAATTGATCAAACCGAGGAAGAAGCTTATGTTCAGTTTGAGCAGGGTGATTTTATAAATCACAAAGGTCGTGTTGGCGTTACTTACTATGCATCAACAAATGAACTTTATATTTCGGGTAAAGCCGTTACTGTTCTGAAGGGAGAATTGTCCTTTTAATGTTCGGTTTCGAAAAAGTAAATTTAACATTTTCTATTAATGCGGTGTGGTTTGTCATCGCATTTTTATTATTAGCCGGTTATACTTTTTATATTTACCGCTATACCGTGCCACAGGTACGCCCTTTTACAAAAATTGCTTTGGTAACTTTAAGAATATTTGCGCTGACAGCAATTTTGTTTTTTATATTTGAACCAGTACTTACTTTAACTAGTAAAACAATTCTTCAACCCGTTAATCTTTTTTTTATTGATAATTCCAGATCGATAAAAATTGATGACGGCACAAACAGGGAAGTCAAAGTAAAACAATTTACCGATAACATGCTGAACTCAAATGTACAGGCAAGCAGTGGATTATACATTTTCGGCAATAAAGTTGAAACCTTAAGCGGTGATTCTATACGTCGAATTAATTTCAATGAGGGTTCAACTAACTTCTCAAACATAATTGCAAGTGTAAAAAAAGACGAGCGAAATATTGCTTCTATTACTATTGTAAGCGATGGCGTAGTTACTTCGGGGGCAAAACCTGTGTATGAAGCAGAGAAGCTTAACATCCCAATTTTTACTGTCGGTTTGGGAGATACTACGGTTAAAAAAGATATCCGGATCAGAAATGTTTTATACAACGAATTTATTTACATCGAAACACCGACCACAATTTTGGCAGAAATAAGCAGCAATGGTTTTGAAAGCAAACAGGTAATTACATCGTTGTTTGAAAATGATGTTGTTGTTGAGCAAAAAAACATTGTGCTGTCGGGTGAGGGTTTTCAAAGTATAAATTTTGAATATAAACCTCAAAAAGGCGGGGAAAAAAGGATGGCTGTTACTGTCACCACTCTTCCCGAAGAAGAGAATACTGCTAATAACAAAAAAACATTTTATATAAACGTTCTTGATAATAAGTTAAAAGTGCTGCTTATCTCCGGGGCGCCTTCGAACGATTTGTCTTTTATCCGCAGCAGCCTTCAACTTAATAAAAATATTTCGATAAACTCCATAACTGTATACGGACAAAACAAAATTCTTGAAGGCATTAACACAAACACGGCTATTGACAGTGCCGATATCCTTTTTTTAATCGGATTCCCTTCAAAGCAAACTCCACAAACGCTTCTCCAGAAGACGATTGATGCAGTAAACAATAAAGATAAACCTTTCTTTTTTCTGATTGAAAACTCAACCGATTATGAAATGTTAAAGCAATTTCGAAATTCTCTTTCATTCAGCATACAGCAAAATGCAGTTAGAAATTATGAAGTTCAACCGAACATTAATGCGGGCGAAACTGATAATCCACTTCTTAAAAATAATGCCGAAAATTCTGTTGCCGCATGGAACAGTTTGCCTCCGGTTTTTCAGCCTCCGCACGAGTTTAAGGCTAAACCCGGAAGCAGTATTTTATCCGACGTTAGAATTAATAATGTGCCGGTAAACAAACCGCTGATTTTAACACGACGAATAAGCAACAGCCGCAGTATCAGTGTGCTCGCTTATGATATTTGGAAATGGAAGCTTCAAACATCTTCGAAAAATTTAAATTTATTCGACAGCTTTATTCAAAATTCCATTCAATGGCTTAATACAGGAAACGAGCAGAAGCAAGTAAGAATATCTACATATAAGAGATTATATTCGCTGGGAGAAACAGTTGAATTTACCGCACAAGTTTATAACGAAACATTTAATCCTGTGTCGGATGCTGAAGTGAGAGTTACAATTAAAGGACATGATAGATCAGAGATTCTACTCAACCCGCGCGGGAGCGGTTTGTACGAAGGTTCATTCAACTCAAATACGCCGGGTGATTATTTATACGAAGGTACTGCAAAATTGAACAATCGAAATCTTGGGAGCGACCGGGGCAGTTTTAACATCGGCGCTTTCGACGTTGAAAAAATTGAAGACCGGATGGATTATGAATTTTTAAATTCTCTTTCTGAAATATCGGGCGGTAAATTTTATTTTGCAGGACAGGATGATGATTTATTCTTCCGGCTAAAAAACATTTCCGAACACTCTTCAAAAGAAAAAATAACGATAAAAGAATTGAGCCTTTGGGCAAACGAATGGATGATGATTGCGGCAATTTTATTTTTTTCGGTTGAATGGTTTATCCGTAAACGAGCCGGAATGCTTTAGGCATGAACTCATTTATAATTTCCGTTTTTGATTTTATACTCCCCCGATTTTGTGTCTCTTGTAAATGTGCTTTAAACACAGAAGAAAAAATTGTTTGCAGTTCGTGCTGCATAAATATTAAGCTTGCCGGCAATAAATTAATTGAATCCGAATACGTTAGAAATTTTCATAAAGACAAAATCATTTCAGGTTTTCAATCTCTTTATATTTTCGAAAAAGATAAAGAGCTTCAGCAGATCATACACGCACTTAAATACAACAAGCGATTCTTAATCGGGATATTCCTCGGCAATTTGATGGGAAAATTTTTAGAACCTAAAATTAGACTGTGGAATATAGATTGCATTGTCCCTGTTCCACTTCATAAAATTAAAATGCTCGAAAGAGGTTATAATCAATCGTATTTCATTGCAAAAGGGCTATCTCATCATCTAAAAATTCCAGTCAAAATAAGCGTAATAAAACGAATCCGTTATACACAAACTCAAACAGCACTCACAAAAAAAGAACGCCAATCAAATATTCAAGATGCATTTGCCATTGCTTCTCCCAAGCAAATAAGCGGCAAAGTAATTTTGCTGGTCGATGACGTTATAACAACCGGAGCAACAGTTACCGAATGCGGGAGAGAATTACTGAAAAGTGAGGCAAAAAAAGTTTATGCGGCATCTGCAGGGCTTGCCGAATAAAACATACCAATCTTAATTCGGTTTATAAGTCTGGTTTACTTTATTAGGCGAATGTTTGGTTAATCTCGTTTTTTTATCATTCAACAAATTCAAAGCAATAACGGTCATCTTGGTTTTGTAATATAAATGTAAAAGAAAGAAACTTATCTTTCTCGTTGGTTGTTATTTCCTTATTTTTTAGATATACTTAAGGAAAGATGAAGAATGGAATTTATGAATATATCAAGATTTGAAGTGATCAAACATCTTGAAGGATACGTAGGTAAAATATTTAATGAGTATATGAAAGATGTAGAAAATAGCTGGCAGCCAGGTGATTTGCTGCCTAACTCCACATCCGAAAATTTTTTCGATGAAGTCAGGCAAATACAGGAAAGAGCGAAAGGATTAGTTTATGATCTTGTAGCTGTTCTTGTAGGCGATACAATAACCGAAGAAGCGCTCCCTACTTATGAATCATGGCTTTACCAGATTGATGGAATAAAAGAAATTGGTTACGACAGCAATTGGAACAAATGGATCCGCAGCTGGACGGCGGAAGAAAACAGGCACGGCGACCTTTTGAACAAATATCTTTTCCTTTCCGGAAGAGTAAAGATGAGAGAGATGGAAGCATCGACTCAATATTTAATTGCCGATGGATTTAATATTCAAACCGGACATGACCCGTATAAAAGTTTTGTTTATACAAGTTTTCAGGAAGTTGCCACAAATATTTCTCACAGAAGAGTTGGAACACTTGCAAAACAGCAGGGCGATAGTTTTCTTGCCAAAATTTGCGGCTTAGTTGCCGCCGACGAATCACGTCATGCAAAGGCTTATTCATCATTCATATCAAAAATTTTTGAACTTGATCCATCGAATATGATGATTGCTTTTGAAGATATGATGAAGAAAAAAATTGTGATGCCCGCCCATTTATTGCGTGAAGCGGGTGTTGAAATTGGTAAATCATTCGGGCACTTTACAAATGCAGCTCAGCGTCTCGGTATTTATACTGCGCACGATTATTCAAATATTCTTGCATCTCTGATAAAAGAATGGGAAATTGAAAAAATAGAAAGTTTAAGTGATGCGGCGGAGAAAGCAAGAGAATATCTTGTAAATCTTCCGGGCAGATTAAATAAAATAATTGAAAGACTTAAAATTCCACAGCTTGAGTATAAATTTAGCTGGATTGCTTAGCTCCGCAGAAAGCAATTAATAAAATTTAATTTGCCAAAATCCGTCAGCTAATGGATAAGCGTCATCAATTTGGGTAAGTTCAATTTAAAAGATATTTCCGTTTATTTTTGAATCCTTTCGTTTAATCTTTCATCCTAAAGCAAGTAATTTATTGGAGAAAAAATTGAAAAAAATATTGCCCCTTTCGTTTCTATTTTTGTTATTCTTTTTTACTTCGGGCTGCAGCCAGAATAAAGAAGATCTAAAGTGGACGGGAAATTTGGAAGATGCTATGAAAATAGCTAAAGCAGAAAATAAAACGGTACTCGTAAACTTTACCGGTTCTGATTGGTGCCAGTGGTGCAAACGCCTTAGTGGTGAAGTTTTCACCCAAAAAGAATTTGCACAATTTGCAAAAGAAAAACTTGTGCTTGTAAAAGTTGATTTTCCAAGAACAATTGAGCAATCACCGGCGTTGGTGAATTACAACCGCAATCTTGCGCAGAAATATGGAGTGCAGGGTTTTCCGACAATCGTTCTTTTAGACAAAAACGGAAGTGTTTTAACTTATACAGGCTACCGTGAAGGCGGGGCTCAAAGTTACGTTGAACATATTCGTTCTTTCATTATGTAAATTTTCATAGTAACCCTATTTAAAATCCGTTTGGGGAATTTCTCTTAGCGGATTTTTAAATTAAACTCTTTCCGTTGTATCTTTGTCATATTAGTGAGTTAGGTTGAAAGTGAAAAAAGGAAAAGATGATATGCTGACAGGAAAATGGTGGACTATTATTTTTATTGCAACGGGTTTTGCAGTTTTTTATTTGCTGTTTCCGTATCAAACAAAAAGTAATGAGATGGAGAAGAATTACACGATGATTGAAGAAACTAAATTGGATACCGCTACATTTGGTTCAGGCTGCTTTTGGTGCACAGAAGCAATTTTTGAAAGATTAAAAGGAGTAATGAAAGTTACTTCCGGTTATTCCGGAGGAAATGTTCCAAACCCCGGTTATGAAGCTGTGTGTACCGGTAAAACCGGGCATGCCGAAGTGACGCAAATTTTATACGATCCTAATGTGATAACTTTTGTTGAGTTGCTGGAAGTGTTTTGGAAAACTCACGATCCAACAACATTGAATCGACAGGGAAATGATGTAGGTACTCAGTACCGAAGTGTAATATTTTTTCATAACGATGAGCAGAAAAAATTAGCTGAAAAGTATAAACTAAAACTAAATGAAGCGAAGATTTTTGATAACCAAATCGTTACCGAAATAAGCCCTTTCAAGAAATTTTATCCCGAAGGAGATTATCATCAAAACTACTATGAAAAAAATCCCGATCAGGGATATTGTTCTTTTGTAATAACGCCGAAAGTTGAAAAATTTAAAAAGGTGTTTAAAGAAAAATTAAAAGCGGAGTACAAATAATCTGTGTATCCGGTTTCTTCTTTAATGGAATGAAGTAACTTTTAATCTCTTTGATTCTATACTAAAGGAACTCAGCCCAGTTCATTCCCTTTGCGGAAGACTTGTCTGCGCTCGGTGGGAGAAAAGACTTTTTAGAAATTAATTCTTTTAAGTATATGTGCATTCATTCAAACATGAGTGCATCTCTAATCCGTTAGTTAACGAACAATGACACAAGAGAAAAGTCATTGCGAGGGCAGCAGCACGAAGCAATCTAAATATTCTACTTTGGGATTGCTTCACTCGAAGACTCGTTCGCAATGACACTTTGTTTTTGGAGATGCCCATGAAATAATATTTCGTCAATTATCTATTAGTTACCTCAAATCACTTACAATTAGTTTTTGCACCATTTCAGAAATCATGTCATACGACATCCCATTAGGATATACCGGTTTGTGAAATTTCACATTGATTTTTTTCCACGGTTTTGGAATTATGCTCCCTCGCGGTAATGCTTCGTTAGCCCCTTTGATTGTAACCGGCACGATGGGGACGTTCAACTCACTGCTAAGTATTGCAAACGTTTTTTTAAATTCGCCAACCTCGCCTGTGTAAGTACGCGTTCCTTCCGGAAAGATGATGATGTTCTTCCCTTTTCTTAATACTTCAGCCAGCTTTTGTATTGACTCTTTTAAATCTCTATTGATATCCATAACAATAACATTATTTCTATTTGCAAACGATTTAAGCCATTTAAATTTAACGTGTTTCTCTTTTGCGTAGAAATATGTGTTTTTCATTATTTTGTTCTTTAGAAATACCGAAACAAACAGTCCGTCATAAAAACTTTGATGGTTAGGCACCAGAATAAATGGTCCGTTCTGCAGGTTCTCCGTGCCTTCACTCTTTATTCTGAAATAGATTTTGAACAAGACTTTTGAAGCATTTTTCAACAAATTTTGAGTGAACCAGCTTTTGGGAAGTTTTAAATCAACTTTCTCTTTTAATATCTCCGCCCACTTAACTGCTTCTACAGAAAGTTTGTTTTTCTTTTCTTTCATAAATCTGGAAAGTTTTTCTACGGTAGGATGTTGTAGAAAAGTATCTTCGGGTATTTTTATTCCGAAAGTAGATTCGAGAAATGTTTGAAAGCTAACCTTGTCGAGGGAATCCAATCCGAGGTCAATTTCAATATGATCATCGGGATAAATTTCGGTTTTTTTCTGTTCTTTTAGGAAATCACGAATAACAATATATTCTTCAAACTGTGGTTCTGAAGTTTTATTTTTTTTAGATTTTTGTCCCTCGGTTACTTCGGCAAGTTTAAATCGCTGAATTTTTCCAAGCCTGGTTTTAGGAAGCTCTTCCTTGAATAAAATAAACTTTGTGATTTTTTTATACGGAGCTGCTGAGCGGTTGTATTTATCCACTACTTCCCAGCGAAATTTTTCTTCAAGATTTAATACGCCCTCTTCTCTCAACACCTTATAGTTTGGAAACAATGCCGCATTAAGCTGATCGTTTTGCATAAACACGCCGGCTTCGGCAACAAAATTAGATACTGCTAAAATCTTTTTTTCTACTTCTTCGGGATTAATATTTTTGCCGTTGGAAAGAATAATAATTTCCTTTGATCGTCCTGTAATATGAAGGAACCCTTCATCGTCAATGTCACCAAGATCCCCTGTATAAAGCCAACCATCTTTTATTACCTGTGCGGTTTCTTCGGGACGATTATAATAACCTTTCATTATATTTCTTCCTTTTGCGGCTATTTCTCCATCAACAATTTTAATTTCGAGCCCCGGCATAACCTCTCCCGGAGAACCGATCTTCCATCTCCCCGGGCGCGTGAATGTAATCATTGGAGCGGCTTCAGTCATCCCGAAACCTTCCAGCATTTCGAAACCAAGAGTTTTATAATCGTTTGCCATGTCTTCATCAAGTTTGGCTCCGCCGCAAACCATGAACGCAACCTTGCCGCCAAACTTATCGTGCACTTTCTTAAATATTTTTTTTGAAAAAGATTGTGAATTAACAAGGTGCGCTATTCTAAACAATGCTTTCGCAACCCCGTTAGAGTTTATTTTATCCATCACACCTTTGCGAATAGCTGCGTAAAGACGCGGTACACCGATGATGATCGAAATATTATTTTTTTGCAGTGTAGAAATAATATCTTCGGAAACCATTGATGGCGAAAATCCGATTGTAGTATGCACTTTAAGAGGAATGATTACAGTGCCCATTAGCGGTAAAATATGATGGAACGGCAGCAGTGCAAGTACATTACGGGACTCACTGTAAATGGATATGTGTTCGCTAACAGCTTCAATGTTAGAAAGAAGATTATCATAACTTAACATAACACCCTTTGGCGTTCCGGTGGTTCCGGAAGTGTATACTATAATTGCGGTTTTAGTAACATCATAACCGCCAATCTCTTCTGCAGAATATTGCTGATGTTTGTCACTAATTTCATCTAAATTAAAAACCGTCAACGAATAATTCAGAAGCGGCAGAATATTAGCAAATGAGTTTTTTGTTTCGTTTGAAATAAAAATAACTTCAGGACGGCAGTCGTTTAATATATAAGCAACCTCATCAACCGTCGACATAAAATCTATTGGAACTGCGATTGATTGGTTTTTCCAGATTGAATAGAAAGCGTAAACCCATTCCGGACGATTGGGAGAATAAATGGCGGCTTTTCCTTCTTCATTTTTTGCGAATAAAGACGAATAGTAATTTATATTTTGAAGAAGCCGGCGATAAGAAATTTTATCTTCGTGCCAAGCTATTGCTGTTTTTTCCGAATCTTTTATAAACAATGCGGTTCATTCCTTCATTAATAATTTTGTATCTAATAATATAAACTCAAAAGTCAATAGTCAATAGCAACGCACCATTAAACTGATTAACAACCTTCGATTATTCCACTTCTTCCATCACAATTCTTGCGGTTGCAATTTTGCCTGCGAATTTTTTTGCATGTTCTCTCTGCATAGAGGCGGCGAAATTTTCTTTATATGCAAGATAGTCATCAATGCTTTTGCATTCGTATTGAATAACATATGTTTTGTTATCCCCCTCTGTTGATGGAATGATTGTTTTATAAATTTTATATCCGCTAAAGAAACCCGTCTTAAGAACGTTTTGAATATGAATGTGCAGCATCCAGTCAAACCACTCTTCTTCAAATTCTCTCTTGATAATAACAGATACACTATATATAACCAATATAATTCCTTATCGTTTTCGTTTTTATTTAAATAGGATATCATGATCCATTAATGAAATAGTTATCTTAATTTTCATAAGTCCTTGGGTTAGAGCATGTACTAACTATTAAATAATTATTTGTAAAACGAATATTAATTGTCTAAATAATAAATTTAAAATCACTATCTAAATATAACTCAACTCACTAACATTTATATCCTCTAATGCTCAGTTCATTTTGCCCAAATAGGATATGTATTCAAATCGAATAACACCGATCCAATTAGATAGACAAGTAAACTCACTATAATTACTCCAGCAATGTTTATCATAAACCCGGCTTTTACCATGTACTGTATTTTCATTTTGTCGCTCGCAAAAATAATTGTATTTGGCGGAGTAGCAACCGGAAGCATAAATGCCATTGAAGAAGATAACGTTGCTGTTATCATCAACAATAAAGGATTAAGCCCTATAGCAACCGACACAGACGCCATTATAGGAAGTATCATCTGCGTTGTTGCTGTGTTGGATGTTAGCTCAGTTAAAAAGTTTATTGTTAGCGCAGTTAGAAGAACAATTATCACCGGCGATAAATAACCGAGACTATTAAATTGTATTCCAATATAGTCAGATAAACCGGAAGATGAGAATCCTTTTGCAAGTGCAAAACCTCCGCCAAAAAGTAGGATAATTCCCCATGGAACTTTGTTAAATGCAGTTACATCAAGTAATGCCGTTTTCCCGGCATTTGTTTTTTTTGACGGAATTAAAAACAGCAGCAGCGCCACTGATATGGCAACAGTACCGTCATTTATAAAATCGGGTACGGCGCAAATATTTTGCCAGCCAGGAATTTTAATGAACCCAAGATTAAGTTCGCTTCTAAAAATCCACAGTAATGCAGCGCTGCCGAAAAGGAGCGCAATAGTTTTTTCTTCAAAAGTTATTCTGCCAAGTTTTAGGTATTCATTGCGAATAAAATTTTTATCTATCTGAATTTTAACATCGAACTTGAAAAAAACCTTAATCAATAAAAATGCTACAAACATCAGCATAATTAGTGCGATAGGTACGGCAAGTATCATCCAGGAGCCAAACGAAATTGCCGGAGCTTCCGGATAAAGTATCCCGAATATTTTTACAAATGCAAGATTAGGAGGCGTGCCTATTAGTGTTCCAATTCCGCCAAGGGTGCACGAATATGCGATTGCAAGTAAAAGCGTTATTGCAAAATTTTTAGTGCTTGCCTCGCCAAATTCTTTTTCCATTTTGTTGATGATTGCAAGCCCGATTGGAAGCATCATTACAGCAGTTGCCGTGTTTGAAATCCACATTGAAAGAAATGCTGCGGCTGTCATGAACCCTATTATTATTGAGGACGGGCTGCCTCCAAAGAGTGTGATTATTTTTAATGCAATCCTTATATGAAGCCCCCACTCTTCCATCGCAATGGCAAGTAGAAAACCGCCGAGGAATAAAAATATTACAGAGTTGATATAAGACGAAGCAGTTTCTTCACCGCCGAGAAGTCCGAGCACGGGAAATAGAATTAAAGGAATTAAAGAAGTGGCTGCGAGCGGAACAGCTTCTGTGATCCACCAAAAAGCCATTAAGACAACAACCGCTGCCATTTTTGTAAGCTCTGGCTTTTGCGGATCGAGGTCTAAAAAAATTAATATTGCCGCAGCCGATATAATGCCGGCGACAAGACCGATCATTTTTATTTTATTCATATTGTTGAAACGGTTAATTTTATTCATGTGGAAAATAGCAAATATTTTTAACTTATTATTTGTTATTGAATAATTCATATTTTTTATATTCAATTTTTTATCTTTTATTCTTCCAGCTTCTCGCCAAACCCATCAATTACAGAATATCCAGTTAATTTCAAAATTGGATTTTTCCTACAAGGATTCTTGTTTATATTTGCGCCATTCAAAATTGATAAAGATAAATGGACGCTAAATATGAAGCTGTAATAGGGCTGGAAGTTCACGCACAGCTGCTTACAACATCAAAAGTTTTTTGTGGATGCTCTACAAAGTTCGGCAACGAACCGAATACTAATGTTTGCCCCATTTGTCTTGGGCATCCTGGCGTTCTTCCGGTATTAAATAAAAAAGTTGTTGAATTTACAACGCTGATGGGTTTAGCAACAAATTGCAAAATCAATTCTAAATCTGTTTTTGCGCGCAAAAATTATTTTTATCCAGATCTTCCAAAAGGTTACCAGATTAGTCAATATGAGTTGCCAATTTGTGAGCACGGATGGATAGAAGTAACAACAACTGACAAAGAGAAAAGAAAAATCGGCATCACCCGGATACATATGGAAGAAGATGCAGGTAAATCTATTCACGATAGAGGAAACGAAACGCTTGTAGATGTTAACCGCTGCGGTGTTCCGCTTATGGAAATAGTTAGTGAACCCGAATTAAAAACGGCTGAAGAAGCTTATTTATATTTGAGTAAGATAAGGCAGATAGTTCGGTACCTTGGAATTTGTGACGGTAATATGGAAGAAGGTTCTTTGCGATGCGATGCGAATATTTCGATAAGATTAAAAGGCGACTCAGTGTTGGGGACTAAAACAGAAATTAAAAACATGAACTCATTCCGGAATGTTGAACGCGCCATAAACTACGAAATTGAGAGGCAGATAGATCTTGTTGAAAACAATGAAAGAGTTGTTCAGGAAACGCTTTTATGGAATGCTGATTTAAATGAAGCGTTTTCAATGCGCAGCAAAGAAGAGGCTCATGATTATCGTTATTTCCCCGACCCGGATCTGATGCCAGTTTTTGTCGATGATATTTGGTTGAAAAATATTTCCGCAAGTTTGCCTGAACTGCCCGATATAAAAAAAGAAAGATTTGTTCGGCAGTATTTGCTTCCAGTTTACGACGCTGAAATATTAACTCAGTCAAAACCGATAGCCGATTATTATGAAAAAGTTGTGTCGTATACAGATGATTTCAAGAGCGCGAGCAACTGGATTATGGGAGACGTTCTAAAAATTCTTAATGAAGAAAAAAAAGAAATACCCAACTTTTCAATTTCACCGGAATTTCTTGCTGAATTAATTAATCTTATAAAAAGCGGCGCTATAAGTGGTAAAATTGCGAAAGATATTTTTCCGGAAATGTTAGCCGGTAATATCAGCCCAGCCGCTATTGTTAAAAAGAAAAATCTTTTGCAAGTTTCCGATGTAAAAGTTATAGAAAAAACTGTTGACGAAATATTATCGTCGCACCCGCAGGAGGTTGAAGAATATCTCTCCGGCAAAGAAAAAGTAATAGGGTTTTTTATCGGTAGAATAATGAAACAAACAGCCGGAAAAGCGAATCCGCAGATAGCAAATAAAATTTTACATGAGAAGTTAAACTCTCTAAAAAATAATTAAAGGAGAATAAATTGTCTTTCAAATCAGGTTTTAAAAAATTTATAGGAATAAAAACAGAAGAAGAGCTGAACAAGCAAAAAACTCCGAAAGAGAAAGTGCGGGATTTTATCGAATCTCTCCTATTCGCAGCTATTGCCGCGTTCTTCATAATTACGTTTGTTATTCAAAACACACGCATTCCAACAGGCTCTATGGAAAACACGATTCTCGTGGGTGATTTTGTTCTCGTCAATAAATTTATTTATGGTTCTTCTTCGCCAAAATATATACCGTTTACCGAGATCGAACTCCCCTACTTCACTTTGCCATCTTTAAGAGAACCACGAAGAAAAGATATTGTTGTCTTTGAATACCCGGGTCACCGGGATCAGCTTCGCGCGGATGAACTGGGAGTTAATTATGTTAAAAGATGTATCGGACTTCCAGGCGATACGGTTCAAATCATTAATAAAGTAGTTTATGTAAACGGAGAAAAAAATTGGATCCCGCCGCACATCAGATACGGATATGAATTGCGTCCTCCAACCGTTAAACGCCCGGATATATTTCCACGGGGAATGAGCTGGAACGAAGATAATTGGGGACCAATTATTATTCCGAAAGAAAATTACACAATTAATTTGACACCGGAATCGGCATACAACTGGGCAACTACAATCGATCGTGAATTTGGCAGAAGAGTTGTAAAAATTGAAAATGGCAAAGTGCTAATAGATGGCAAGCCTGCAGAAAAATATACGTTCAAAAAAGATTACTTCTTTATGATGGGAGATAATCGTGACGACAGCGCCGACAGCCGTTTCTGGGGACTTGTTCCGCGAGATTTAATTGTTGGACAAGCTTTTATTACTTTATTCTCTTGGGACAGAGATATTCCGTTTACAGATTTTTTCAGACTTCTCGGTTCTATCCGGCTAGACCGCGTCTTAAAATTGTTGAACTAATATTTTGTACGAGGAAAATTATACGATAATTACCGGTGTAAACTTTTTGCGCCTACTTAAAATTAAACTGAATTAACTATGCCAATTCTTGATCTTCAATATGAGAAATATAAGCTAAGCAACGGTTTGCAAGTAATACTTCATAAAGATAATGCAGTTCCTCTCGTTTCTGTTAATCTGTGGTATCATGTTGGTTCTGCTGATGAACAGCGCGGTAAAACCGGGCTTGCACATTTATTTGAACATATGATGTTTCAAGGCTCGCAGAATGTGCCGAAAGAAATGCATTTTAAATACATTCAAGAAGCCGGCGGAGTATTAAACGGATCGACTAATTTTGACCGAACAAACTATTATGAAAAAGTGCCGTCAAATTTTTTGGAATTGGCTCTTTGGCTTGAGTCAGATAGAATGGGATATTTTCTTCCTGCACTTACTTTAGAAAAATTAAACAATCAAAAAGATGTTGTAAAAAACGAGCGCCTGGAAAGGTATGATAATCAACCATACGGGCTTGCATGGGAAATTTTAATATCGAATATCTACCCTGATGTTCATCCATACAACTGGGCTACTATCGGTTCTATTAATGATATTGAAAATTATTCCCTTGAGGATGTTTCCACTTTTTTCAATTTATTTTATTCCCCTTCTAATGCTACGCTCGTTGTTGCAGGCGATTTTGAAGAAGCCAAAGCAAGAGAAATGATTGATAAATATTTTGGTTCGATAAAATCTACTAATTCTGTTTCACACCCAAGTGTAAAACCGTTTAATATTAAAAAGGAAATTTTTATCGAGCGTAAAGAAAATGTTCAACTTGATAGAATTTATTTTGCATGGAACTCGGACAAAGCTTTTGGTGCGGATGATGCGGCGCTTGATGTTTTATCCGATATTCTCGCCGGTTCAAAAGGTTCAAGGTTATATAAAAAAATTGTTCACGAACTTGAAATTGCACAGGATATAAGTGTATTTCAATACTCCGGTAAACTTGCCGGGCACTTGATGGTTGTTGCAACAGCGAAGCCGGGCAACGACCTTGATAAAATTAAAAAAGAAATTATTTATGAATTAGATATCCTTCGAATAAACGGGGCAACTGAAAAGGAATTAACGAAAACCAAAAACAGTATTCGTTCGGGATTTATTTATTCGCTGCAAAATCTTGATTCGCTCGCAGATCAATTAAATTTTTACAATTTTTATTTAGACGAGCCAAATTCTTTCAGCAATGATCTTAAACGATATGATGTTGTTACAAATGAGCATATAAAAACTGTAGCGGAAAAATATTTAACTGCTCCATTTGTTGAATTAAGAATTACCCCCAATCAGTAAGGATGAGAATGAGTTTAAACAGAGCAGTAAAACCTTTCCCGAAAGAAGAAATATCGTTTTCACTCCCCGAAATTGAAAATTTTTGTCTCTCGAACGGCTTAAGAGTTCTTCATGTAAAAAAAGATACTTTGCCAATCATAAATATCAACCTGGTGTTTTATGCCGGTTCAAAATATGATCCTTCCGGTAGAAAAGGGCTTGCTAATTTGTTCGGGATGGTAGCAGATGAAGGCGCCGGTATTTACGATACGCTTGCTTTGAGCGATGAACTTGATACTCTCGGTACATCTTTGAACATCAACAGGGATAGCGATTCGATTTACTATTCTCTTCAAACTCTAACTGAGCACTATGCAAAATCGTTAGATTTGTTTTGTGATGTCTTGCTTTCGCCCCGTTTTGAAGATGCTGCTTTTGAAAGAGAAAAAAGAAAAATCTTAACCCGGATTTTACAAATTAAAGACGCTCCGGATGAACTGGCAGATATTGCATTTGAACGAATAATTTATGGTGACGATAATCCCTACAGTCATCCTGTTTTTGGTTATGCAGATACAGTTCAACAGATAAATAATGCTGAAGTAAAAGATTTTTATAAAAATTTTATTTTCCCCTCTAACGGATTTCTTGTTTGCGTCGGCAATATTACAGCGGATCATCTTAAAAAAAGTTTCGAGGATAAATTAAATACATGGACTATAGAGGGAACGAATAATTTCACTTTGGTTAACTCAAAAGAAACTGCCCCAAAAATTTATCTTCTTCACAAAGAAGGCACAGTTCAAAGCGAAATTAGATGCGGGCATCTAACTTGCAAAAGAAATGAAATGGATTATTTTCCAAAATCAATTTTAAATATGATTTTGGGCGGACAGTTTTCAAGCAGGATCAATTTAAATCTTCGAGAAGACAAAGGTTATACTTACGGCGCTCTTTCCCGTTTTAATTATCATAAAGATGCGGCACATTTTTATGTTTCTACTTCTGTGGGCGCTGAAAACACAGCTAATGCTCTTATTGAGATTGATAAAGAAATAAATAAAATTAAAGACGGTATTAGCGGCGAAGAATTAAAATTTGCCAAGTCGTCAATGATTAGAAAATTTCCCTCGAACTTTGAAACTTTAAGACAAATTAGCGTTAATCTAATCGGCAAGGTTGTCTATGGTTTGAAGAACGACTACTTTAACACATACATAGACAGTATTTTGAAAGTGACGAAAGAAGACGTAAATAAAGCTGCCGCTGATAATATTTTTCCTGAAAACATAAAATATGTTATTACCGGCGATAAAAATATTATCCGACCTCAATTAAAAAACATCATGTTTGCCGACGTTGTAGAAATAAATTCTGATGGCGAGGTTATAGAAGGTTGAGTTTTTCTTTAACTGCGAGAGAAGGATTTATAAACTTATAACCAATCTTTCTCAACTTTACAATAGCTTGCTGAATAATAAAATAGTTTTCTGCATCGATTAAAAATAATCTCGGCGCCTCGTTCCCCTCATGCATAACCCTAAGAAAAGTTTCGTTTATATCTTCGCTGCTGCCCTGAAGAAAAGCAGCGTCTCCTTTTCTTATCAGCATAATTTTTCTCCCCGTAATTTCATCTTTGATAAAATTAAATATCGAAGAATTATACAGGTCGCTTTCTTCATCGACCATTATTAATGAGGCGTCTTTAAATTTACCGGCAATGTTTTTTAGAACTTCGCTAGTGCGTGTTTTATTAAAATTACCCTTTAACTTAAATTCTAAATCGGTAATATTATCGTCAAGAAAAACAATATATTCTTTGCCATTACCTTTCAATTTCTTAATGATATCGCCAGCCTCTTTATCGGGAGTAATTAACGCAGCAAACTGTTCGGGTGTTGTTAACAGAGCAGCTAATTCTTCCGCAGTTAACGAAAAAATATTAGTTAAAATAACTGCGCCGGTTTTCTTCTCCCGTATAATTTCGGAATTATAATAAAATTGCGCAATCAGTTTTAATTTTCTACCGGAAGACATTTCTAAATTCGTTTTGCCGTTAATTCCTTTCTCATCAACAGAAACAGTTATTAACTCCGAATCAAACATCTCATTTATTTCACTTAAAACTACAGCAATTGGTAAGTCAGCGGGAATTTCTACTTTATAATTATACTTAAGAGAATCGTTTTTTTTATTCCTGTTTGCAGTTTTGGACTTAACCCAACTTTCTTTAATACCCAAATTTTTTAGAGATGATAAAAAATTTAAATTAATTTGATCGGCGCTTAACTGGGGTAAAGGCTTATCTTCCCTTTTCAATAAGTAATCTGCAGCTATATTTGCGACGATAAAAAAAATAGCAGCAACAAATAATGTCACTGCCGCATTAGTTCGCGATAAATTTAATTTCATTTTAGAAAGCGCTAATTATTTATTTTTGAACAGGGGCTTCCGTTTTTCGAGAAAAGCTTTTGTCCCTTCTTGAAAATCTTCTGTACCGCAGCAAAGTGCAAACATAGCCGCTTCATAAATCTGCCCCTCTTTAGAAGAAACTTCATCAACTATGTTGACGGATTTAACCGCAAGACGAATAGCCTGCTGCGCTTTGGCAGCAATTTTATTTGCCATTTCCAGAGCTTTATCCATCAGTTCACTTAGCGGATAAACATGATTAACTAACCCGATTCGAAAGGCTTCGTTTGCATCAATCATGTCGCCGGTCAAAATTAATTCCATTGCTCTGCCGGAATTTACTAATCGAGTTAAACGCTGTGTTCCGCCATAGCCGGGAATAATTCCAAGATTAACTTCAGGCTGCCCAAATTTTGCATTTGCCGAGGCAAGCCGGATATGACACGCGAGAGAAAGTTCGCATCCACCGCCGAGAGCAAATCCGTTAACGGCGGCAATAACCGGCTTATCAAGGTTTTCAATTAAGTTAAAAATTTGCTGCCCACGTTCGGAAAATTCTCTGCCTTTAATTATATCTAAAGTATTTAGCTCTGCGATATCTGCGCCTGCAACGAAAGCTTTTTCACCCTTACCGGTCAAAACTACAACTGCAATATTTCCATTGCTTTTAATCCAGGTAAACGCACCGAACAATTCATCCATCGTAAGCATGTTAAGTGAGTTTAGTTTATCGGGTCGGTTAATTGTAACAACGGCTACATTATCTTTGACGTCGATTAATAAATTTTGATAATTCATAATACCTCTTAAAAAATTACGTATAATGGAAGTCTTATTTTTAAGTCCAAAGAAACGAATTGATTTGTCTGAAAATAATTATACGATGCAAGAATCTCCATCATGAACATTGAGATACCTGCACCGGCGCTAATTCCTAACTTCGAATTATCTTCCACGTAATTGCTTTTATTGGCAGATGGTTTAAATTCGTGAAGTTTTTCAAAATAATTGTAGGCTACGGACAATTCAACAAGCGGCATAAATAAAAATATGTTTTCCATAATCGGTTTGAAGTAATATCGTGCACCTAAATTGATTGGTATGCTTACGGTAGAAAAAGTTGAATAATCTGTCGCCTGATAAAAACTTTGCGAGCCGGGATATTGTTCGTACCCGGCTTTGGCAAATAGAAAAACCGGTATGTATTCATTATCTGTATATGATAGTTCTAAATTAAATCCATATCCTATATCTGACGAATTTGCAAATGCGCTTAATGGCAGCCGCGGTCCCACTCCGAATGATATGAAAATACCGCGGGCTTTTTCTGCCGGCATTCCGCCTGCAAATAAATATTCAATCGTTAACAATGAAATTAGCAGGAGTTTTTTAATCATTTAATTGCAATTTTATTACTGACTAAAATACAAAATTATCTTTGTTTTAAAAAACCGGAGTTAACTTTTCTTTGTTAATGCGCCGAAGAGAGAATTTACTATCAAAGAGAAAAAGAAGAATGCTGGCATAATAAATCCACTAAGCTTTTTTCCCACACTAAAAAACCCTTCCCAGCTATCGTATCTTGAGGCAAAAAGAAGATTAACAATTCTTGCAGACTCAGTACCGAAGGCAAGATTTATAATCCACAATGAAAAAAAAGTATAGATTATAAAGAAATATATGCTGCTAAATTTGTTCAGCGCGATGCTCAAGCTAAGTATAAATAGGACAAATGAAACAGGTTCTAAATAGCTAAATGCTGCTATGTCAATTGGAACAAATAAATAAACAAAAAGAAAAAATAAGATTAAAAAATTGTTAATGAATGATTTGCCTGCCACGGATAAGAAAACAAAAAGCATAATTAATTGAGGAATATTCCATATCAAATAAAGCGGGAAATCGACTATAGATGAGAGACCGAACTCATAAAAATATTCCGGGTCATTCAATTCAACATCGGTAAAAAAGTAGAGAACTGCGGCTGTTATAATTACTGGAATTACAAGTGTTAAAAAGGGAAGCAACTTTCGGAAATAAGGGGGATTGCGGAAAGCATCAATTAAAAACTCAACTTCAATTTTTTTTATTATAAATAGAAAAGGTAGAACCGCAGCAAGATGAAATCGAAAACCAATAAGTATTATATAATCTGGAAGTTCGAAATATCTTAATAGAAAACCTGCGGCATTAACAATAAATATAATTAGTATTAGCCGCAGGATTGAAATGTTCTTAATCAAGTTGTTATTCTTCAATTTCCATTTTTTTTAAGTCGGTGCCTAAACCATGTTTGTAAACAAGTTTGCCGCCATGTTCACCGGTTTCGTATAAAAAGTATCCGCCGACGAATGCTAAAATAAGAATGACATACATAAAATACCCCGAAAACTTTTTCTTAAATACTAAAAAAGTTCTAATTACTAACAGAACCGAGAAATACCAAACTGTAATATTTGCATAATTCTCATGTTCGCCAATTGCATTAAACGGAATGATCGCTCCTTTTTCTTCCCACGAATGCGCAAGCGCTTCTGCATTGCTGCCGGTGAACACGGCTACTAATGCCGCAATCACCCCAAGGAAGAGAAGAAGATGAGCGGTCTTTAGGAAAAACTCCCTTTTAAAAATCACACCGATTGATTCGAGCAAAATGTATAAAACCAAAAAAGCAAGCGGGAAATGAATTACTTTGACGTGCAATAGAGCTAAATCTTCCATTATAGTTCCTTTCAAGATTCTTCAATTATGGGATGATAAATATTGATTAGTTAAATAGTAAAAAACAAATCGATTTTGTGACATCATCCGCATAAAACCGAACCGCCGTTAACATTTAATATTTCGCCGTTGATGTGCCTTGCCATTTCGCTTGCAAGAAATAAAACCGGTCCGGCAATATCTTCTGCGGTTGCAATCCTTTGCACAGGAATTTCTTTGCGCACTTTTTCCATATATTCTTTATCGGAGAAAACATCATCGGTCATGTCGGTCATTACCCAGCCCGGAGCAACGCTGTTTGTGTTTATATTATATTTGCCAAACTCTGCGGCAACTGATTTTGTGAAAGAAATCATTCCTCCTTTTGAAGCTGCATAGTGGGAGTAGTTTGCCTCGCCTCTTTGACCGGCTGTTGAAGATATATTTATTATTCTACCGAAATTATTTTTTTTCATAATCGGCAAAACCGCTTTTGTGATGATGTACATTCCGGTTAAATTTATTCTTAGTGTGCGTTCCCAGTTTTTAAGACTCATCAAATCGGCTTCGTCTTTTTCCCACACGCCTGCGTTATTCACGAGAATATCAACACCGCCAATATCAGCTATTATGCGGTTTACTAAGTCCGTCGCATCTGTTTCTGTTGCCAAATCAAATTGATATAATTTTACTTTCTCTTCGCCAATTTCATCAATTAACTTTTGCGCTTTTACTTCACTTGAAGCATAAGTAAATGCCACATGTGCGCCTACCCGGGCAAATAGTCTAACGCAAGCAGCTCCAATTCCTCTTGAGCCGCCGGTAATTAGAACACTCTTTCCAGTTAAATTAATCATTTTTAATACCTTACTTTATATAAAAACAAACCATGCGCAGGCACCGATTCGCCCGCAGTCTCACGATTTCGACTTGCGAAAATGTTTTCGATGTAATCACTTGAATAATTATTTTTTTCGGCATTCAGCAGTGTTCCGGTTATTGCTCTAACCATTCCATGCAGAAACCGATTCCCTTCAATTTTAAAAATTATAAAATCCTTCTTCCGCCGCCACGAGACTTCATAAATAGTGCATATTTTATTTTCTGTTTCGGTACGAGTCCTGCAAAATGAGGTATAATTTTTTTCGCCTAAAAAAGATTTACAAAGCTGGTTTAAATAATCTATGTTGTAATCTCTGCCGCTTCTAAAAGCATATTTGTTCCAGAATGGATTTTTTCCTTTAACTATAAAATAGAGGTAGCTTCGTCTCACGGCATCAAAACGGGCGCTGAATGATTCATCAACCAGTTCAATTTTTCTTACCGCAATATCAAAAGGAAGCACTGAATTAAGCGAGTGTAAAAATCTATATCCATTTATTTTATTCATCGTTAAAAAATTAGCCGTTTGTCCTATGGCATGAACTCCGGCGTCAGTTCTTCCGGACCCGATTAGATTCACTTTTTCTTTCAGAAGTATTTGTAACGCGTCAGAAATTTTTTGCTGCACCGTAACCGCATTTTTCTGAATCTGCCATCCTGCGTATTCCGTGCCGTCATAACTTATTATGATCTTATAGTTGTTCAATTTTTACCAAGTATTAATTCGATAATGTATGTTTATATAATTTAAGAATTTTATTGTAGAACACGTTTAGTTATTGAATCCATGATAAGAGAAATACCAAATAGAAAAATCCGCATTTCATCTACTAAGATTCTTCCTTCATTAGATGTCTCTTTCTTTAAGAATGAATTTAGACGTTTCCTCAATGTTCTTATCAGCAAGCTGCCCATTTAAACAATATGACTTGTAAGTAAAACTAAAAAAAATTCTTAGCGATGTGCGTAAATACAAATTGGGACAGCTAATCTTCACAAAGCAAAGGAATTGTTTTTAAAAACTGCATATAGAGAGGATTAATTTTTAGTGTTTTTTTAAGCCGCTAATAAAAAAGCAAGGTACACTGCCGAAACGATTAGAAGCGCTCCTAAACCTCTCAAAGTATATTTTTTAATTTCTCCTTTGCCGATGGTTAATGTAATTATGAGCTTAACAATAGTGTTAGAAATCAAAGCAATTATTATAGCTGCTACTGCAATATCTGCGCTCAATGTTTTTGAAGAAAGTTTAAGCAGCGAAAGCACTATCGCATCTACCGATGTTAATCCAGCCAATGCGCTTGCGGCATAAATTCCACCGGAGCCAAGGTATAACTCTGCAGCTTTTGAAAGAAAAATCACTGCTCCGAAAATCAATCCGAAAAACAACGCCGATTTTAATTCAAAAGGATTTTTTAATTCAATTTCTTCATGAGCCTGTCCATTTAACCTACTTTTCATTATATAACTAACGACTGTTCCTGTAACAGTGAATAAAAGAAGAGGCACCCATATGTGTGCAATCATAGAACTATCCAATATAAGAATAACAAAAAACACACGGGGATACATAACAGTAGATGCCAGAATAATCCCCGCAGCAAGATTCTTTCCTAGTTCTTCATTTGCCTTGCTTCTTCTTGCAAGAGAGAAAGCAACCGCCGTGCTCGAAACAGCGCCGCCCATCAAACCGGTTAATTGTATTCCTTTATTTCTACCAAAAAATTTGATGATTAGATATCCGGCAAAACTTATTCCGCTAATGAAAATTACCATTAGCCAAATGTGCCTTGGATTTAAAATATTTAACGGATCTACCGCTCTATCGGGCAACAGAGGAAAAATTATAATTGAAATAACTGCTAGTTTAAGCGCTGCAAAAATATCTTCTTCGCCAAGTTTATTGACAAATGAATGAAGCTGTATCTTCAGTGATAAAAACACTGTAACAATAACAGATACAATTGCGGCAATTATTATAAAATTCCAGTAAACAAGTCCGCCCAGAATAAAAACCAGTAATTCGGACATCTCACTCGTCCCGCCCGGTTTTCCTCCCCTTGCCGAAAAAACATGCGAGGTTGTAACAAGCGCAGCAAATCCTGTAAACACTGCAATATAGACCCAAAATGATGTGAATGACGAAATTAGTGCAGCTAAAAAACCAGCGATTGATATTAATGGGAAAGTTCTTATTCCCGCAAACATCTTTTCTTCCTTTGGACGGGAGTGTTCCCGTTCTATGCCCACTAATACGCCGATAAGAATTGCTATCCCTAATTTTTGAATAAGAATATACAAATCATCCGTCCCTAGAGCCATGCCATTTGAAAATATTTGCTCCGGAAATTGAATAACTGAATCTTTCGCTGTTTCGGTCATTAAGTTTATCCAGGATTAATTTTATTTAAATTTTTTACGACTATAATATATAAAACCTCTTAAATAATAAAAATTTTAACGTCGTCCGATGAACGACGAACGACAACAAAATCTAACCGCAGGAAATGGTTTCTACACGTTCGAAAAAAACATTGTGATGAAAAAGGTTATTTCCCGGATGTTTCCATATATAAAAGTATTATTTTATTTTGTAATTGTAAAAACCTCATATTGTAATAGATATATTATTGATGAATAGAAACGTAACCGATAAAAACATGAGCGCCGCTGGCAGCGATGAGCGCCGGGCTTATCAAAAATATAAATGGCTTTTTGATAATTCAATAGATGCCGTCTTCGTTATGAAGGATGGGCTTTTTATAGAATGTAATCCGCATACGTTACAGCTTTTTAACTGCAAAGAAGAAGAAATATTAAATACATCGCCTGTGTTGTTTTCACCGGAGTTTCAACCATCCGGTGAAAAATCTTCCGACAAAGCTAAGAGAATGATAGACATAGCGCTTAAGGAAGGTGAACATACTTTTGATTGGACTCATAAAAAAAAATCCGGGGAATTATTTGATGCATCCGTTTCATTAAAAACCTTAAATTTTGATGAAGATATTTTGTTAATGGCTGTTGTACGGGATATTAGCGAATCAAAATTTGTAGTAAATTTTAAAAATCTTGCTGATGAATCTCTCATTGGTGTTTATTTAGTTCAAGACGGAAAATTTATCTATGCGAACAATGCTCTGTTAAAAATTTTTGGTTTAGAAAATAAAAATGTAAAAGATAATATTTTAGTTGAAAACGTTATCCATCCCGACGATAAAGAAGTTGTAACGTCTAACATTCAACTAATATTAGATGACAAAATTGATAAACTCCACTATGAGGCTAAGATTGTTTGTCCTACCGGAGAAATCAGAATTGTTGAAGTTTTAGGATCCGCAACAATTTTAAATAACCATCCCGCTATTATGGGTTCACTCATCGATATTACCGAAACCAAATCGACTCATGAAAAAATTCGTCTGCTTGCGCATGCTTTAAAGAGCATCGCACAGGCAGTTTCGGTGACTGATGCTCACAACAAAATTCTTTTCGTTAACGATGCTTTTTTAAGAATGTACGGTTACGAGAACGAAGACCTTGCAGGCTGGAAAATTGAAGATGTACGGTCCGATAAAAATCCGGCAGAATTAGGCGAAACAATAAGAATTGCTACTTTAACCGGTGGCTGGGAAGGAAAAATCTGGAACAAGCGTAAAAATGGAAGCGAATTTTTAGCCTATCTTTCAACTTCAATTGTTAAAAATGATGACGGAAATACGATTGCTCTGATGGGTGTGGTTACGGATATTACCGAAAAGAAAAAATGGGAAGATCAAGTAAATCTTCTGACCACGGCTCTTGAATCTGCAGCGAACGGAATAGTGATTACAGACAGTAATGCGGACGTCATCTGGATTAACGATTCATTTACAAATTTAACAGGTTACCGTTTTGCAGAAATTGTTGGTAAAAATGTTCGGATATTAAAATCGGGAGTTATGGATAAGAAATATTACTATAATTTATGGGAGATTATTAAATCGGGAAAAGTTTGGCAGGGCGAAATAATAAATAAAAAGAAGAACGGCGACCTGTACACCGAAGAAATGACAATAACACCTGTACGCATAGACGGCGAAGAAATTACTCATTACATAGCGCTAAAGCAGGATATAACCGAACGTAAAAAATATGAACTCGAATTGAAAGAAACTAAAGAAGCTGCGGAAGCGGCTAATAAATTAAAATCTTCGTTTCTTGCCAATATGAGTCACGAATTAAGAACGCCTATGGTTGGAATTTTAGGTTATGCCGACATTCTAAACCATGAGTTGGAAGCTACGGAATTTAAAGAGATGGCTTCAAATCTGTACGAAAGCGGCAATAGGCTGATGGATACTTTAAACCTAATTCTGCATCTTTCAAAACTTGAAGCAAATAAATTAGAGATCGAAGCTAAAGTTGTAAATGTTGATGCTGTAATTCAATCAGTTGTAAAGCAATTCCAAAAAATGGCAGAGCTGAGGAACTTGTATATCAACTACTCCCCTGCGCCTCACATACACTGTTTCTTAGAAGCAAAAATGCTTAAAGATGTTTTGACCAATCTGGTTAGTAATGCTATCAGGTTTACAAATAACGGTGGAGTAACAATTGAATTAAAAAACTCCGGCTCTCTTGCAATAATCAACGTTAAAGACACCGGTATCGGTATTAGTAATGAGGTTCAAGAATTAATCTTTGAGGAATTCAGGCAGGCGAGCGAAGGAATTAATAGAAGATTTGAAGGGACAGGACTTGGTTTGACAATAAGTAAAAAATTTGTTGAACTAATGGATGGTAAAATAAGTGTCGAAAGTGAAGAAGGAGCAGGATCAACTTTTACTGTTGAACTTCCTCTTTATATTGAAAATAATGAAACAGATAAAACTGAGTATCGTGCTAATACTCCGTCAACAATTAAGGATGAAACTAATCATCCCTTAAAAAAAGTATTGCTTGTAGAAAACGACAGGTCAAGCCGCGAAATTACACGACTTTTTTTAAAGAAATTATGCTTGCTCGATTTTGCGGAAGATGCTGACACAGCAATTCGTTTAGTGAATGAAAATATTTACTCCGCTATATTAATGGATATAAATTTAGACAGTGGCGTAAGCGGTTTAGATGTTACAAGATCAATTAGAAAAATTGCCGGTTATGAAAACACTCCGATTATCGCACTAACTGCATATGCCCTTGAAGGAGATAAAGAGGCTTTTATTGATGCAGGTTGCTCGGGTTATTTGTCAAAACCTTTCGATCGAAAAACAATTACCCAAATGCTGATGCATATCCTTGAAAAAAATCAAAAATAGAATTTGATGATTTTTTCTGCATGAAGTGGTCTGTTCGTTTTCAGTTTCCTAATTTTTAATCTCTGCTTTTCTTTCTTTGATTAGAAAAGTGTATCGTCTATTCTAAATAAATTCATATTACAAATTTTAAAACTTTATATAAACTGTTTTAAGTTTATCATTATATTTACGATGTGAAAGATTTAAAATATTTATAAAGTACCTGAAAATAATTTTAACTTATGCAGCCACAGGAAGACAACACGACAACAGATTTTATCCGGCTAAAGGAAGAAATCAAAATACTTACTTCCGAGAACGAATCATTAAAACAAACTGCGTCTAATTTAGAGAAACAACTCAATCAATTCGTATTAGTATTTAATAATTCTCCCGAAGCAATTGTCTTCCTTGATCTAAAAGGTAACATTCAAAAAATTAATACTCGTGTTCAAGAATGGCTTGGTTATCCGCCCGAAGAAGTTCTTGGAAAAAATTTGCTGATGCTTCCTTTTCTTTCTATAAAAAGTAAAGCAATTGTTCTTAAAAATTTTACTGACAGACTTCGGGGTAAAGAAGTAGGTACGTATGAACTTGAATTTATTACCGCTTCGGGTGAATTGAAAATCGGCAGACTTTCCGGGCAAATAATTAAAAATGAAAACGGGAAAATTGCAGGCGATCTTGTGATGGTGCTTGATATTACAAAACAACTTAAATATGAAAATGAATTAAGAGAGAGCCGCGAAACTTTTAAAACTCTGACTGATACAATCGAGTCGGCTATTTTTATTGTGCGCGAAACAAAGTTTCTATACATCAATAAATTTGGCGAAAGACTTTTTGGTTATACTTTGGATGAACTCCGTCAAAAACATTTTTGGGATATCGTTCATCCAGATGATAGGGCAATGGTTAAAGAGAGAGGATTTGCACGTCAAAGAAAAGAAAATGTCCCCTCAAGCTACGAGTTTCGCATAATCACTAAAACCAATGAAACAAGATGGATGCATTATACCGGCGCTTATCTTGAGTTTGAAGGCAAACCCGCTCTGATAGGCAATGTTTTTGACGTTACAGAAAGTAAACTTTCCGAAGAAAAACTGCGCGATAATTTTGTGAGGTTTCAAACAATATTCAACAGCAGCGCATTCGGAATTGCTCTTGTTGATCTTAAGGGGAACATAATTGATGTGAACAATTCTATTTGTAAAATGTTCGGTTACACTGCTAACGAAATGAAAATACTGAACTTTGTAAAAATATCTCACCCGGAAGATACCAAAAATGATGCGGCAATGTATATGGAGCTTCTTGAAGGGAAAATTTCTCATTATCAAAGTGAAAAAAGATACATAAAAAAAGACGCAACTGTAATGTGGGCTAAAATTACGGTCTCTCTTATCAGAGGGAAAGAGGGTAATCCTGAGTACGCGTTAGGAATGGTTGAGGATATTACAGAAAAAAAACAGATGCAAGAAAAACTCACGCGAGAGCATTTCCTTTTTACCACTTTGATGAAACATATTCCCGATTCAATTTATTTCAAGGATGAAAAGAGTAGATTTATTGCAGTTAATGAGGCAACAGCAAAAAAAATGGAGCTTGACAATCCGAAGCAATTAATTGGGAAAAGCGATTACGATTTTTTCACTCACGATCATGCTGATCAAGCTTTCCATGACGAACAGGAGATGATGAAGCAAAGCAGATCTATCATTGGCGTTGAAGAAAAAGAAACCTGGCGGGATGGAACGGTTACCTGGGTTTCATCTACAAAAATTCCTTTACAAAATGAAAAAGGAGAAACAATCGGAACATTTGGAATATCGAGGGACATAACAAGCAAAAAGGAAATTGAAGAAAAACTTAAATCTTACACTGAAGAACTTAAACAACTTAATGCAAATAAAGACAGATTTTTCTCAATCCTCGCTCATGATCTACGCAGCCCGTTCACCGCTTTACTCGGTTATTCCGATATAATCTGCACAGATTACAAATCGTTATCCGAAGACGAATTAGTAGAGTTTGCTGGAAATATAAATATGGTTGCAAAAAATGTGTATGGACTTCTCGAAAACCTTTTAGATTGGTCCCGTATTCAAACCGGAAGAATTGAATACAAGCCGGAAGTAATTAACTTCTCGGCTATCGGAAAAAATGTAATAAAATTATTTAATGATTCGGCTAAAAATAAAACTATTACATTATCACTCGAATGTGAGGAAGAAGATAAATTGTTTGCAGATGAAAATATGCTCCATACAGTGCTTAGGAATCTTGTTTCTAACGCAATAAAGTTTACCCGACCGGGGGGCGAGATAAAAATAAAGTTGCAGCCTTTCGATGAACACTTCGCACAAGTTTCCGTTATAGATAACGGCGTTGGCATTTCCGACAAGGACAAAATCAAGTTGTTCGATCTTTCAATTTCTTTTACTACGACAGGCACATCAAAAGAAATTGGCACCGGGCTTGGTTTAATTTTATGCAAGGAGCTTGTTGAAAAGAATGGCGGCAAAATATGGGTTGAAAGCAAACATGGTGAAGGAAGTAGTTTCAATTTTACTGTCCCAAAAGTTGAAGCATAATTTTTTTTTCGATAATCTATCAGTAAAAAGCAGGAGCAAAACAATTTTGCATGAAAAAATAAACTTCTGGACATCTCTAAAAATCCGTTATCTAATGGATCGCAATGACTTTTCTCTTGTGTTATTGCGAACGAGTCTTCGAGTGAAGCAATCTGATTCTTTTGTTGAGATTGCTTCGTGCTGCTGCCCTCGCAATGACTGTTCTTTTGTGTCATTGCGAATCCCGCATGCGGGAAGTGAAGCAATCTTTTGTTTTTAATTCAAAATTGATATCACTTCATCCGGCAGCCGCCAATCTGCATAAGGTGACCTAATAACTAACTTTACGCATGAAGTTCTCACTCTTGCTCGTGATCGTAATCTTGCTCGGTTTTAAATCCGATAAAGAGCACGATTACGGTCAAGATCAAGACAACGTGCGTAACATGACTTAATAATTCTTCTCCGCTATTGCTGTCCATTCATGCGTCTGAATTTGAAATTCTTTGTACGATTCATAAACCTTTTTACTTTGCGCATCTGCATTAGTAATTTCGTTAAACACTTGTAAAGCGAATTCCTTTAACTTGTTCAACACATCATCTGGAAAATCTTTTAAGTTTATTTTGTCTTCGTTTTTCAATTTCAAAAGATATTCAGCGTTTTTTTGCTCGAATCCTGAAAGCAACTGCATAGTTACCGCAGAAGCTGCACATCGTATAATTGATTGAAGATCTGCAGGTAAACTTTCATAAGCATTTTTATTTACAATTAATTCTAAAGTACCGGTTGGTTCCTGCCACCCGGGCGAATAATAATATTTCGCAATCTTATGAAATCCCATTAGATAATCGTGATAGGGACCAATCCACTCAAGTGCATCAATTACTCCACGCTCAAGGTTTGTGTAAAGTTCGCTGCCGGGGGAAAGAATTGCTGAAGCTCCCGCTTTTGTTATTACCTTTCCGCCGAGACCGGGCATTCGAATTTTTAATCCTTGTAAATCTGCTAACGAATTTATTTCTTTATTGAACCATCCTCCCATCTGTCCGCCTGTATTTCCGCAAACAAAAGGAATAAGATTATGCGGCGCATAAGTTTGTTCCCATAGTTGAATTCCGCCTCCATCGAATAGCCATGCGTTAGTCTGTTGTGTGTTCATACCGAAAGGTATTCCGGAAAAAAATTGAGCGGCAGGAATTTTCCCCGCCCAATAATAAGGTGCACCGTGTCCCATTTCAGCAACGCCTTGAGAAACCGCATCAAACGTCTCTAATGCAGGCACAAGTTCACCGCCGCCATAAACCTGTATCTTCAATCTTCCGCCGGACATTTCGTCAATCCATACCGCCATCTTATCGGCATACTCGCCAAGCAGCGGAAAATGTGGCGACCAGGTAGTTACCATTCTCCAGTTAAAAGTTTTTCCGCTATAACCGGAAGTATTATTTTTTTTCTCATTGTTTCCGCACCCGGGAATTCCCGAAGCGACAGTAAATGCAGCCGCAGAAAAAGTTGCTGCTTTAATAAAATCTCTGCGTTCTAATTTTTTCATTGCATGCCTTTTTATTTAAGAAACTGACTGATTTTGAAATTAAATTTTTGAGTTAACTTATCTAATACCTATTTGCATTAAAACTTGATTTGCGATTTTTTTATATGTCTTGAGCGACTTATTAATATTAACATAATTAACTGAAGTTACGCACTTTGTGATTTCTTAGTGTCTTTGTGACTTGGTGGCAAAAAGAAAGTATAAAAAATGAGCCACAAAGGCACTAAGTCACCAAGTTTCACTAAGAATATTTTATGAAATTCAACTCATGCGTAACTTCAGTAATTAATGTAAATAAAAATATAAAATTAAACGATATTATACCT
>MNYQ01000221.1 GCA_001873185.1 Ignavibacteria bacterium CG2_30_36_16
ATTATCAGGGGATTCATATATACGCATAAGCCAATTATTGACAGGTTTTGTGTCCGCAGAAAAAAAATCTTTATAAGAAATATTGCCATGAATATTGACCTGCTGGAAGCTGTATACCAAATTTTGAGTGGAATATGAGCTTAGGGGATTAATACGGATTGATTCATTATTTAAATTTCTATCAATGTATTCCGTTGAAAATGACATTTTTTTTGTTAATCCTGTATCCGGGATAGACCGTGTATTATCAAATTGTGGGTCTGCCCTAAAGTCTGAATTATCTAAATAAAGAGTTTCTCCAGATTTTCTTAGCTTTTTATTTTTAACTACAGGATCATACTTCACTATGTAAATTCGTCCTTCAGTATTTAGGTAAGAACCGAATCCAATGTTTATAATAGTACAGTCTGCAAAATCACTTGATGGACAATTCAATACAACCTGGACAATATGTCCTTTAGAAAGGATAAAATAAGGGCAGCCTTCTCTTGTCCTTTCTAAATTTACCTGTTCAGATGAAATATTACAGGATGCACTTATTCCTATTTGTTCAAGCTCTTTTTCACTTTCGTTACCAAATTTAAAAGTTAATATGATTGACTCCCCTCTTTTGTAAACGTCTTTATCAAAACCGACTGTAACATCAGAATAATATTCATTATAAGAACTTGCTTGTTGAAGATATATCTTTTTATTTTTTGCAATATCTTCAGAAATAATATAGTTTTTTTGCTTACTTATTTTTAATTCATCAATCTTCTCCTGATCAATATAAAATTGAGAAAAGATATTACCGGACAGAATTAAGGCGAAAAAAAATATCAGCTTAAAATTTTTCATAAAACAACTCATGTTAATTCGAATTACTTTAATTAAGGCTAAATATAATATTGTTACATTACAAAGTAATTACTCGAAACGTGTCATTTTGTACGCGTTTCGATTCATTTTAACGAATTAAGGTATTTCTCAGTTTAATTCAGTAATCAGTTTTAATATATTTTTAAGTTTTTCTTTATGCGAAGCGGCAAAGCAGGTAAGTTCTAAGGCTGTTTTTAATTAAGTTTATTTATTAAACGAGTTTTATAAGTTCTTATAGTATTCAGTGAAATAAAAAGCGCTGCACTTATTACGTTATTACTTCTACCTTCACCTCACAGCAACAGAAACTTAGTCTCTTTTAGCGTTAAATGCTGACAATTAGAAATACTCATTTGTTCCCTCTAAAAAATATTTAATTAAAAACTTATATGCTATTCGTTGCCTTATTCGCTCAATTCGTAATTCCTAATTCAAAGGTCAGTTCCCCGCAGATGCGGCATATACAAAAAAAAAGTACGGCGCTATAGTTATTCTTAAAAAAAATCACTGCCGTAAACCCTTAAAATATTTATAAATAGTTTTTTGCATCTGTTATCCTAATTTTCACCCGAAAGTTATAAAGAAAAAAAATATATCCAATAGTTTATAAAAAATAATTTTTTACAGACAGCCGTATAACTAATTGGTGTAAGCTGGTTGTAAAGATTTACATCTTACATTAACTCCGGAACATTTAGATAGGGAGGGTATAGGTCAGGATTGCTGTTTGCATATTCCAGCGCCTTTTGAACAAATGGGAAAGATTTTTCTCCTATTTTGTAGAGCGAACCTTTCTCTTCCGGGGTGGGATTTACAAGGAATGGAAGGAGAGAAATAATCTAGTTTATTAAACCGAGAATTTGGTTTTTTATCTTATCGGATAAAGAAGTTAAAAATATTAATATACGGCATACGTACACACATCATATTAAATTGATTAATAAAAATCCGGCACCCGAATGATGCCGGAATGTTAAATAAAATAATTTAATAAACTTTCTTACTACTTTCTATTTGCTGATTATTTGAGAAGTATCATCTTCTTCATCTGAGAAAATTCTCTTCCATCGCTGCCATTAGCTTTTACTTCGTAGAAATAAACTCCACTGCTTATGCGGCTGCCGTTACCATCTTTCGCATTCCAGATAGTACGATGATAGCCTGCATTCATGTTGGAATTAATTAGAATAGCAACCGCTTCACCAACTATGTTGTAAATAGTTACTTTAACATTAGAAGCAATAGGTAAAGCAAATTCGATAGTTGTAGTTGGATTGAAAGGATTCGGATAATTCTGTTTTAAACTGAATTCAGTGGGCAACAATGTTGCGGGCTGTTCATCAATTCCGGTTGCAACGCCGGGAGTTATCACAAGACCTGTAATATTTTTAATGCCTGTTGAACCAATAACTGTACCGGCGCCAGTTTCTTGATCAATACTTATAAAATTATTCGGATTTGTGGCAGACCCAACTGCACCGTAAAGATTTCCCTGCTTATCAAAGGCGATATCATTTGTTACAAGAGTTTGATTTGTTTTACCGATATAAGTAGTGTCGCCGGTTAGAATATTTATTTTGACAATCTTATCGCGGTTTGTACCAAACACAGCATATAGCGACGCCCAGAGTTCATTATTTAATGGATTAAATGCAATGCCCGATAGTGGAGTTCCAGCATCAACAAGCTCGGTTGCTAAACTCTGTTCGATATCTATCGTAAATAATTTTCCGTTTTTATCCGCAGCCACTAAAGTTCCAAGCGTATCGTAAGCCATGCTTACTAAATCAGGAGTCGAAAATGTAGTAACCGGATATGCATCGCCAAGTTTACCATTTACTCTAACTATTTGAGAACCCTGTTCATTGGAAATAAGACCGTACATCATTTTAGTCACAGGATGAATAGCAAGGCTTGTAATCACGAAATAGTTTGAAGGCATTCCGAGAGGCGCTGCACTTCCGGATTGAATATCAACGGAAATTACTGCGCCGCTGTTACCATTGCCGGTAGAACCATATATCTTATCATCAAAAGCGGCGAACACTTTAAAGCCATAACCAACTAATCTTACGCCATCAAAATTAGGCGCGTTTGAATTAACCTGTAAAATCGTATCGCATAATCCATCAGTACTCGGTCTAAAAATAACCGGGAAGACTAAAGAATCATAAGATTGCAATGTAATTGGAAATGAAAGTTGCGAACCAAGATAGAATGGTCCCACTGAGTCAGCAATGGCGTTAATTGTCAGAGCATCCGTGCCATAGTTAGATATTATCGCATCAACCGTATCACTTCCAACCGAAGCCTCAACTTTAGCAAATTCGGTCATTGGTTCTTGCGGATAAACATAAATTCCGGGGAAAGGAACCAAGCGGATCATACCGGTCCATGTACCCCATGTATTTGTGGCGGCAACATGTTCACTAAATATCCAGAAGTTATTCTGATCTGTTGGATCTACAGCAATACCGTTATAATCGCCCCAGCGGTTACGGGTACCGGAGTATGTTTTAACATAATTTCCTTTTCCCGGTTGTAACAATGAGCTTGGATTTAAACCCGGCGGATCATCTGCAAGGCGCGTAGTATAATATGAACCGGCATACTCGGCAGTTCCGGATCTCGAAAAAGTGATGGCAATGTTATGGTCTTTATCAACATCTATTGCATCATAAATATGCCAATAACCCGCAGCGCCAAAAGAAACATCTTCCACAGTTGTCTGTGTTGCCAAATTTATTTTAACATACCTAACATTGGAGTAAGCAGGCGATTGAGGATTTGCGACTGAATGTACAGCGTAGAAAAATCCATCGCGGAATTTAGGTTCATTCCTTATTGCGCTTCCGCCTCCTTCAATAAGTGTAGTGGACCCTCCAAGTTGATTTGCATTTGGAGCGTTGTTGTATAATGTAACAGGGACATTGAAGCCGGTAAGAACAGGCGTCGTTGTAGCGTTTTTAATTCTGTAAACCGACATAAAATTGCCGCCGCTCGGTGCATGCAATAAATAAAATCCGTCAGCTCCGCCGTATGATACCGAGGGACGAATGTTAAACGGTTTGCCGGATGAAGTAGGATAGCGAATATCCCATATATCTTGCCAATCAACCGCTCCGGCATCATTCCTTAAAAGCTGCGCCTTAGGAACTACTCTTATTTTAACATATTGAAAACTTCCGCCAAACTGAAACTGATTAGCAGTTATGTAAAGTGCATCTTCATCAAAACCTACACCTTGATAATCACCCCAGTTGGAAACAACAGTGCTTCCATTTTGATTTGAAGGCAAAGACCAGTTGTACCAGGTTCCGGTTGGTATTGAATCATCAGATACCGAAACGAGGAAATATGCCTTTTGTGTTCCATCATCTTGATGAAGCCAAACCATTATCCAGCGTTTTGCAAAATGATCGTATAACACTTTGGGATCAAATGAACTTGGAGAAGTAAGAACGTTGCTAAACCATGTATCTGCATTAATAGTTTTTATAAGATTGCCTTCTTTATCCCAGATGGCAAAACGACTGTTAACTACAGCCATTATATGTTCCGGACCAGCAGCAACGTACGGGTCTGGCGGAATTGAATTAGTTTCGGGAATACCGGTAAAACTTTTTAAAAGAACGGTTTGCCCAACACCGCGGTTTTGCGCGCCTGTTAAACTTGGGTCTTCATAATAATTTGAACCCTCGGGAAGAGCTTGAATATCTAAAAATATTGCTTCTTCCTCATGATTAATTTTGTTTCGGATATGTTTCTCTTCTGGTTTATCTAACGGAGCAGTGCGTAAATATGTATCCGTAGATACTGCTGCGCCGGAAGGAACACTGCCAAGGGCTGGTCCTTGATATGCCTGACCATACAATAAAACAGGCAACATTAAAAGGGCAAGCAAGATCAGGTAAGAACTTACTTTCATGATTTCTATCCTCCAGAGATTTATGGTTATAAAAGTGTTTATAAAATAGATATTTTCTGCTATATAATCAATTTAATTTTGGAACACCTATAAAAATTATAAACTGAATTTAAAGTTGCTCTATATTTTTTTAACTTAGGTTTGTAATTGAAACGAATAATGTTTAACTATTTAACTGCGAGGATAGAATGGGAAAATTTGACTTAACAAAAATCCAGGAATTTATAAAAAAAATGAATTTCGACGCCTGGTTATTTTATGATTTTAGAGGTTCGAATGATCTTGCACATACAATACTTGATATTCCAAAGGAAGCTCATTTAACAAGGAGGTTTTTTTACTTCGTGCCCCAGGAAGGTATACCTGTAAAAATTGTTATGGGCATTGAAGCAGGCAATTTAGATCATCTGCCGGGTGAAAAGAAAAAATACTCAAGCCATATTTCTTTAACAAAACATCTAAAAGACACATTAGCCAATGTTAAAACAATTGCAATGGAATATTCGCCAATGAATGCAATTCCATATGTTTCTAAAGTTGATGCCGGAACTATCGAACAGATAAAATCTTTTGGCGTGGAAATAAAAAGTTCCGCCGATCTAATCTCTATGTTCGGAGCTGTGTGGAGTGAAGAACAATATTTGGAAAATAAGCCGGTTGCAATAGCTTTAACAAATATTGTCTCCAAAGCTTTTGCTTATGTCAAAGAAGAAACTCTCTCGGGAAGGGAATTGACCGAGTACGATGTGCAGCAATTTATTATGCACGAGTTTAACGCCCGGTCATATTTTACAGATAGCCCGCCAATTGTTGGCGTAAATGAAAATGCCGCAAATCCGCATTATGCACCCACTAATGAAATATATAAGCAAATACGCAAAGGTGATTTTGTGTTAATTGATTTATGGGCTAAACTGAACAAACCCGATGGAGTTTGGGCAGACATAACATGGACCGGCTATATGGGAGAAACGGTGCCGGAAAAGTATGTTAAAATATTTAATATTGTTGCCGAAGCTCGCGACAGAGCCTTTAGTTTAATTCAACATCGTTACGCAGAAGGTAAAGAAATACGCGGATATGAGGCAGATGCGGCGGCTCGAAAAGTAATTGAAGATGAAGGTTATGGTGAGTATTTCATTCATCGTACCGGGCATTCGATTACTACTGAACTACACGGCAGCGGTGCTCATCTTGATAATTTCGAAACAAGAGACGAGCGATTACTTTTACCATCAACATCATTTTCTATAGAACCCGGGATTTATCTGCCGGGAGATTTCGGAGTGAGAAGTGAAATTGATGTTTATATTTCCTCTAAGGGTGAGGTAATGACTACAGGCGGTGAAAGACAAAAAGAAGTTATTCCGATATTAAAATAGCAAGTATAGGGCATCTCTAAAAACAAAGTGTCATTGCGAATGAGTCCTCGAATGAAGCAATCCAATGTAGAATTTTGAGATTGCTTCGCTCCCAAAGCGTCGCTCGCAATGACAGTGATGTCATTCTTTTGATAAATAAAGGCAATGCCTTTTTGGGTAACTCGTAATGACGATTGATTTTGTCCGTTAACTAACAGCTTAGAGATGCCCTATAATAAAATGCAGTGAACACAAAGTCTGCGTTCACTGCATTATTATAGAAATAGAAATTATTGAAGAATTAAATGACCGAGTTTATCTCTTTTTGTACGAAGGTATCGTTCGTTGTTTTCGTTTGGTTTTATTTCGATCGGGATACGCTCTACAATTTCTAAACCGTATCCTTTTAAGCCAATTATTTTCTTTGGATTATTAGTAAGCAGTTTAATTTTTTTTACGCCCAGATCAAGCAAAATTTGCGCGCCAATTCCATAGTCCCTTAAATCAGCCTTGAATCCAAGAGCCTCATTTGCTTCAACTGTGTCCTTACCTTCATCTTGAAGTTTGTATGCAAGTATTTTGTTTTGTAAACCTATGCCTCTCCCCTCCTGCCGCATATAAACCAACACACCGCTTCCATTTTCATTTATCACATCCATAGCGGTATTTAACTGATCGTAACAGTCGCATCTTAACGAATGGAAAACATCTCCAGTCAAACATTCCGAATGCATACGAACAAGAACGGGGTTCTCGCCTTTAATGTCCCCTTTAACAAGTGCAATTTGTTTTTTGCCGTCGATTAAATTTTTGTAAAGGTTCAGTTTGAATGTTCCGTGGTTAGTTGGAAAATTGATCTCGGTAATTTTCTCAATCAATTTTTCAGTGTTTAGTCTATATTGAATTACATCTTTAACGGTCAATATCTTAAGACTAAACTTTTCTGCAATTTTTTTCAAATTAGGAACGCGAGCCATAGTGCCGTCTTCATTTAATATTTCGCACAACACACCCGCTGGATTTAATTTTGCCATTCTGCAAAGATCAACAGTCGCTTCGGTGTGCCCGGCGCGGCGCAAAACTCCTTCTTCAAATGCAAGCAGCGGAAATATATGTCCGGGGCGTGCAAAATCAGATGCTTTAGAATCGTGAGAAATTAGTTTTTTGATGGTCACTGCTCTATCAGCAGCCGAAATACCGGTGGTGGTTCCTTCCATAGCGTCCACAGTTACAGTAAATTGCGTACCGTGCAAAGCCGAGTTGCTGTCGACCATTAAATTTAGCCCCAGTTCTTTCAGCCGCTTACCGCGCATTGGGACGCAAACCATACCGCGCCCGTGTGTAACCATAAAGTTTACTATATCGGGTGTTACATACTCAGCTGCGCAAATAAAGTCGCCTTCATTTTCGCGGTCTTCATCGTCAACAACAATTATGATCCTGCCGTTTTTGATTTCTTCAATAGCTTCTTCTACTGTGCAGAACATTTTAGATCCTATCTTTTAATTCTCACTTTAAAAATTCCCTTTATGAGTTTAATTTTAAAACAAGATAAAGAAAATAAAAAAAAATTTATAATTGGACTTCTTTTTACGCAACAACGCTGGTTATAGCCGTGCGTTCAACTTTGATTTTAATTTTATCGCCGAGGTCAAGCAGTACAGTTTTTTCTTCCAAACCCGCAATTGTGCCGTGGATACCACCGCTTGTAATTACTTTATCGCCTTTTTGAATATTCGAAAGAAGTTTTTCTCTTTCCTTGGAACGTTTCTGCTGCGGACGAATAATCATAAAATAGAAGATTAAAAAAATAGCACCGAACATTATGATAGTGCTTACAAAACTACCGCTGCCGCCTTCGCCTTGCGGCGCCATTGCTAATAATAGATCCAATTTGTTACTCCATTAATTGATTACAGTTTAGATATTTTATTTATTATTTCAAATTTCCATTCAACAAATGAGCCTTCAATAATTTTAGACCGTGCTGTTTTTACAAGGTTCAGATAGTAGTGAAGATTATGAATGCTCGCTAATTCTAAAGCTAATATTTCACCGGCAATAAAAAGATGCCGTAGATAAGCTTTTGTAAAATTTTTGCATGTATAACAATCGCACTCTATGTCGATTGTAGTAAAATCATCTTTATGCTTTGCATTGCGCATCGAAAGTACTCCGGCAGATGTAAATAAATTTGCGTTACGTCCATTTCGCGTCGGCATAACACAGTCAAACATATCTATGCCGCGTTCAATTGCTTTGAGTATGTTTTCAGGTTTTCCAACTCCCATTAAATAACGCGGTTTGTCTTCCGGCATAATATCGGTTGTAAAATCGACTATTTCATACATTAATTCTGTGGGTTCGCCAACAGCCAGCCCGCCGATTGCGTAACCATCAAATCCAATTGCAAGCAGATCTTCCGCTGATGATTCACGCAAGTCTTTAAATGTACTCCCCTGAATAATCCCGAATAAAAACTGATTATGCCCGTAAAGTGGTTCGGAATTTTCAAATGCTTCTTTATTTAGTACTGCCCACGAAGATGTTAATTCTTTAGAGTTCTTGGCATATTGATAATCACACGGAAATGGTGTGCATTCATCTAATACCATCATAATATCCGAGCCAATGCTGCGCTGAATACCGATTACTTTTTCAGGCGTAAAAAAATGTTTCGAGCCGTCGAGATGCGAGCGAAACTCCACACCATCTTTTTTAAGTTTACGAAGCTCTGACAAACTAAAGACTTGATAACCGCCGCTGTCTGTTAATATTGGTTTATCCCAGTTCATAAATTTATGCAGACCGCCGGCTTTCTCAAGAACATCGGTACCGGGACGCAAATAGAGATGATAAGTATTAGAAAGAACGATTTGAGCTTTAATATCGCTTTTAAGATAATGTTGATTTACCGCTTTAACAGTTCCTTGCGTACCAACTGGCATAAAGATTGGAGTTTCAACTATTCCATGGTCTGTTTCAAAGTATCCGGCTCGCGCTTTACAGTTTTTATCTTTTCCTGTTAGGTTAAATTTTAACAATAATTTGTATATGCTTAATAAATTGAGTTGTAAATATAAAGGAAATTAGAGGAGCAGGCAAAGTAAAAGGGAGTGTAGAAAAAGGAAATTTTTGATTCCAGCCAACGCAGGGAATTAATTGCTTTCCGGTATTTCCAG
>MNYQ01000109.1 GCA_001873185.1 Ignavibacteria bacterium CG2_30_36_16
AAAGTATGTAAGAAATATAAAAGTAATAAAAAATCCGTAGTCCCCCCTGCCGAAATTTTTAAAAATGACAGTTCTTAAGAACAATATATTACAACTTTTTGGGTTAAGTATGATAATATTTATTCAGCAAGCCTTACGTAGTAGCGACCTGTTAAAAGAACATAGTTTTACAGGACGTTCCTACTGAACTTAATACATGATGTGCATTCTTTATCTATACCCTACGGGATTTATTCACAAAGAAAAAGTGTAAACCTTGAAATGAAAAATGGCAAAAATACTAGTATTTTTTATTTTTGCTGGTATACTTTTAGCGAATAAAAGTGGCTCCTTTTCGTGAATATTAACACAGTAGTCCCGCTTAAAGGCGGGATAAATAGTGAGAGGATATCCCCATCTGCGTTTGCTGGTGGGGCTGTCTACTCAATTAGCGGTTCGTTGTTTTTTCCGTTTCGCTTCTCATTTTTTCGTTGTGTCCAGCTTCTTTTTGCTGTTTTTTCTTTAGTCATTTTCTTCGTAGTAATATGAGTAGTCAATTCCTTTCATAAACATTTCGCGGTTGTTTATTTTGGTGGTGAGTGCATTATTCAAAAGAGTTTTTATAACACTACTTTTTGTTGGACTTAGCATCATTGCGTTAATGTAATCCTGCTTGCTTATTTTACTCCAATCCACGCATTTTTTGAGGCGTTTTTTTAATATCAAATCCAACCATATTCGGGTACTTCTGCCGTTGCCTTCCATAAAAGGGTGTGCAATGTTCATTTCTACATATTTGTTTACGATTTCGTCAAATGTAGTTTCGAGCATTGCTTCTATTTGCTTAAATGTGTCGCCTAAAAAACGTGATACGGCAAATTGAAAACCATCTTTTAAAATATTTTTTTGTCTGATTTGTCCCGCAAAACCATACAATCCGCCAAACAAATAAGCATGTATTTGTTGCAAACCTTTGGTTGTACCAACTTCTATGCTGTTGATAAAAGAACTCTCAAACATTGCATACGCTTTTGTTTTGCTTTTTCCGTCTATGCTTTCATCACTGAATGTAAACCATTCAATAAATCGGTTTGCCTTTTTACTCGGAAATTCTTTGCCTAAGGCAATAATGCCAGTGTAATCGAGCATATCGGCTAAGCGCTTTTTACCGTCAGGTGCAAGAAATTTCAACTGGGTAGTAGCACTAACCACTTGGCTGTTTTCTTTCTTCAACTTCGCTTTAAGGTATTTCCAATAGTTGCGAGTTTTGGTGTAGTCGTCTTGGTCGGTAAGCAAAGCTACAATATCCAAAACACTAAACCACCACTTGGCGTTTTGCTCGTCCCAAACGGCTCGCACTTCGCGGTCGTCAAAAAAACGTATGGATATTTTTGCATTACTCATAATTTAAATGTTATCTATTCTGTCACTCTGTAATTTTCTGTCCAAAGTTATGATAATTTATATCTTGTAGTTGCCGTATGCTGTGTTACAATGACCGCCAACTTATTTATATATCTCACAAAACCAGACATATACAACCACTCTTAGGCGTATAAGTCTCATATATGTGAGTCTTTATTTGCTTAAAGTTAAATAAAATTTCTTTACAAATCATCAAAAGGAGATTTTATATTTTGTAAACTTTTAGTTGATATGTGTGTATAAATTTCGGTGTTTTGCTCTCCCAAAGGGATCCCTTCGGGGCTTTTATGTCCCAATAATTCATGTATGTATCTAATATCCGTACTAACTTCTAATAAGGGATGAAATAAAATAATTTAATAATGGCTATTCCGGGTTACATTCTACTTCGATCTACGTTCTTTACTTGCTCAACTTATATTTTCCAAAATCAAAACGGCTTTAGCCAAAATGTTATTCGACTAAAGCCGTAGTTAAAAGAGCTGTTAATTTAATTTAAGTTAGAGTAGTTCTTTCCGTAGTAAAGCATCTGCTCCGTAAAATCTTCCGGGTATTCAATTTTAATATCAACTATTCTGTCGCCGTCGTATACGGGCTTTAATACAGGATTGATGAACCCTTTATACGGCGCAATGTTTAACCCCGAGTATCTTTCTTTCACCTCTGTATGAAGTTCCATATCTACGTTAATGCCAAAAGTTTCAACAAGTTTTTGAGCTGCTTCAAAATCTCCTTCCGATGTCATCCGCTGAACTTCGCGAAGCAGTTCGCCGAATAAATTTCGAAGTTTTTGATAATCATTAATTACAAAATATGTTTTGCCGTCCTTCATTTTTTTCTCAATTACATTTTCTGCTTTACCTTTTTCAAATGCCCAATGTGTAATTAACTGACGGTTGCGCATGTGGCTTTGCTCTATGTTATCGCCAAGCTCAATTCTGTTAAGCTGAAGCATTAAGCCGTTGCGCATATATTTTTGATACTCTGCTTTGCCTGCATCAAGCGAAGGCATAACACCGATATCAATCATCTTTTGATCCATTATGTAATATAATGCCACAAGATCGGCGCGCGCTTCTTCAATAGTTGAAGCATAATTTTTTAGAGCCTGTTTAGGCGACGGCACTCCCGGTTTAATTTGTCCCGATGCGTGTCCGATTACTTCATGAAGATCGGTGTGAAGATTATCGGCAAGAGAACTATATTTTTTTGAAAGTTCTATTTCCGCTTCATCATATGCAAATTCTTTCATCACTCCTTCTGCTGATGCTTTATCATAAGCATAAACTATGTTGCCCAGATTTACCGATTTCGAGCCATGTTCTTTGCGTATCCAATTTGCGTTGGGAAGATTAATTCCAATCGGCGTGGAAGGGGAAGCATCGCCGGATTCTACAACCACGGTAATAACCTTTGCGGAAATTCCAACTACGTCTTTCTTCTTATATTCATTCTGTATCGGCGAATTATCTTCAAACCACTGCGCTTCATTGCTGATGGCTTCGATACGTTTTGTAGCTTCCATATCTTTGAATGACACAATAGCTTCGTAGGAAGCTTTATGTCCGAGTGGATCTCCGTATACTTCAATAAAACCGTTAACAAAATCTATAGTGGAAACGGTGTCTTTCAACCAGAGAATATTATACTCATCCCATTTTTCAAGATCGCCTGTTTCATAAAACTCAACAAGCTTATCAATAGTTTTCTTTTGAAGATCGTTTTGAGCTACGATAGAGGCTTTCTTTAACCAGTAAACTATTTTTTCGATTGCAGGAGAATATAAACCGCCAACCCGATAAACATCTTCGTAAACCTTGCCGTCTCTTTTAACGAGTTTACTGTTTAAGCCGTACCAGATTGGAGTTGCATCTTTTTTATCTTCCACATTATTATAAAAATCTTCAACTTCTTTTTGGGTTAAGCCTTCATAGTAGTTGTTTGCCGAAGTTGCAATTATATCTTCATCGGAACTTAGATTTACACGTTTTGCATCAACTTCCGGATCGAAAATAACTGTTGTTAGTTCTGCCGTTAACTGCTCCGGTGTTTCATCGTCTTTTAAAGGTAAGAGTTTACCATCGCTTTGTTTTATAAGTTCCGCAAAATATTCTTTTGAAAAATCAGGTAAAAACTTTGAGGAAGAATAATGGTGATGAAGCCCGCTGCTAAACCAGAATCGTTTGGTATAAACCATAAACTTTTGAAAATCCCCGGAGTTTTTATCTCCGCTGTAGCTGTTGACTATTGCCTCAAGAGTTTTTCTGATTTTTATATTGTGTTTGTAGTTTTGATCGTATAAAATATCTCTCCCTGCAAGCGAAGCTTCGTAGAGATAATAAACGAGTTCTTTGTCCCGCAAACTTAGATTTTCAAAACCCGGAACCTGGTAACGTAAAATACCAAGGTCGGCAAATTGCTCGGTTTGATATTTAAATTCTTTCTGGTTCATGCTCTCCTCTTCGTTGTTTTTAAAATCGCATCCCGTAAGGGTGAAAAAAAATGCTGCCGCAATTAGAAAAATAATATTTTTCATCTTACACCGTTGTTGTTAATAATTATGGATATAAATATAAACACTCCCGATAACAGATACAGACTAATTTTTTAAGAAAATGGAATTCAGAATTAATTAGATTCAAAGTTAAACGTTAACCTCTTAATTCTAACATTTAAAACTCATTTGTTAGTAATTGGACAAAATTCAACAAATTTCAACACAAGATTATTACCTCAAAAAATGTTAAATTGCACGATAATTTTAACGAGGCAATAGTGCAACTGTGTGTTTTTGAAGGCATAAATTACGATAGACTTGAACCGCTGATATTTTCGAGACCGACTTATCATCTAATTTGCGGCATAAATAGTCTTCGCGCAAAAATAGTTCGTTCTTATCCCGGTATAAAATACTCACTTCACTGCAGATCATATTTAGATTCGGTTGTGAGAATTCATAATCCCGGTATTCCGATTAACAAAATTGAAGATAATAGCTGCCTGTTTATTAACGGCAGGGTGCTTGCACCATTAAACATGGCGGAAATAATTCCGCTTGAGGGGGAAGATAAACTTTACATTAACGGCGACTCAATTGTTGCCGCACGTGTTTCGGGGAGTAAACTTGATGAAATTAAAAACAGACTGCATGACCTGTTAAGCGAATCAAACTTTGGCGGTTTGCCGGTTGAAAAAGTTGACGTTAAAACAATAGATTATATATGGGACCTCGTTAATAACAATGGTCCCGAAATTTACAGCGACTTTAAATATTTGATGGAAAAAGTTCATGCGGGCGAAGAAAATATAAAAGGCAAAATACACCCCGGTGCGTACATCATCGAAAAAGATAATGTTTACATTGAAGAAGGTGCTGTTATCAAACCGGGCGTTGTAATTGATGGAACGAAGGGTCCTGTATATATTGATAGAGAAGCCATAATTTATCCTAACGCGGTTTTAGAAGGCGCTGTTTACATAGGCGAAAGCACCCTTGTAAAAAGCGGCGCAATTTTATATGAAAACGTTAGCGTTGGTAAAGTCTGCAAAGTGGGTGGGGAAATTGAAGATTCAATTATACTTCCATATACAAATAAACAGCACTCGGGTTTTCTTGGTCATTCATATCTTGGCAGTTGGGTAAACATCGGCGCCGATACGAATTGCAGCGATTTAAAAAACAATTACGGCTTCGTAAAAGTTTATGTTAATGGTGAAGTGGTAGATAGCGGTTCGCAATTTCTTGGCGTTATAATGGGCGATCATACAAAAACTGCGATCAACACTATGTTTAATACCGGCACAATTGTCGGCGTTTCTTGTAATATTTTCGGAGCAGGATTTCCTCCAAAGTATCTCCCTTCATTTTCGTGGGGCGGAACAGATGCACTTACAACTTACGATATAGAAAGAAGCATTGAAACAGCAAAACGTGTAATGGAAAGAAGATTTGAATCTTTGCACGATGTTGAAGAAAAACTTTTCAGAAAGATTTTTGACCTTACTAAAAAGGAAAGGAGAAAACGCGGATATCCGTATTAATTTATGGCTGAATTAACAGAACATAAAATAGTTGACTTATACGAAGGCGTTAGAGGTCGTGCGGTTAAAATATTAAACCGTGTTGAAAGAACCGATGCATACCTTGATAAACTGCTCGACAATGAAATGCGCAGCGCAGATTTAATTGGCGCCGATAAAGCATTACTCTTTGAAATCGTTCATGGTGTAATAAGATGGATGGGACGTCTCGATTGGATTCTCAACGGATTTTATAAAGGACAATTTTCTAAAGCTATATCAAATCTTAAGAATGCACTGCGCGTTGCTCTTTATCAGATTTTATTTCTCGATAGAGTTCCCGACCATGCGGCAGTTAACGAAGCTGTTGAATTTGTAAAAAAATTACAGGGGCAAAAACCGGCTGATTTAACAAATGCTATTCTTCGAAATATACTCCGGACAAAAGATGCAATCCGTTTTCCCGAACCGGAAGAAGATTTGATAGGATACCTTGTAGCTTATTATTCGCATCCGGGTTGGATGATAAAACGTTACGTGGCTCGTTTTGGAAGAGAAGATACAGAAAAATTACTTGCTGCAAATAACGAAAAACCTTTTCTCACTCTTCGTGTAAATGGTTTAAAAACAAACATGGAAGAATTTAAAAAACTGCTTGAATCGGTTAACCTTAGGTTCAATCAAGGAAAATTTCTTCCGGAATTTTTTCAACTTCAAAATTTGACAAACATTACTGCGTGGGAATGCTTTGCTAAAGGCTATTTTAATATTCAGGATGAAAGCGCCGGATTAGCCTGCAAATTGCTTGATCCACAGCCGGGCGAAAAAGTGATTGATTTATTTGCGGCGCCCGGGGGAAAAACAGCTTTTATTGCCCACTTGATGAATGATGTTGGTGAAATTACTGCTTTAGACAGATACGAAAGCAGATTAATAATTCTTGAAAAAAATCTTCTTCGTCTCGGAATAAAATCGTGCAAAACTTTTGCCGTTAATGCGCTTGAATTCGAAAGTGAACTGTACGATAAAGTCCTTGCTGATGTACCATGCTCGGGAACCGGCACATTATCTAAAAAGCCCGATATCAAATGGAAAAAAGATATGCTCGATGTAAGGAAGATGGCGGCAAATCAGAATACGTTGATTGATAAAGCTGCTACTCTTGTTAAACCGGGCGGTGTGCTTGTTTATAGTACTTGTTCAATTGAACCGGAAGAAAATTTTGAAGTTATTGATCGGTTCCTAAATAATCATTCAGGGTTCGAACTTCAGCCAGCCGGTGCATTTTTTAACAAAGAATTGGTTGATGAGAATGGCTGCATTCAAACATTGCCGCATCTGCACCATATGGACGGCGCGTTTGCAGCTAAACTTGTTAGGAAGAATTAAACTAAAAGAGATACTATGCTTGATAAATTTGCCGAAGAACTTAAACAAGCCAGAGAACAAAATGATTTGACGCTTCAGCAGCTAGCGGCTAAAACGCGTATCGATATTAAATTTCTCGAGCAGATGGAGTTCGGTGATTTTTCGTTCCTTCCGGAGGTTTACGCGCGCGCTTTTATAAAAGATTATTCGAAGGTTGTGGGACTTGATGAAGTTAGGATGCTGAAAAAATATGATTTGGCAAAAAAGGGGCAGTTGTTTGCTGAAGAAACTGAGCAATCCGAAAAAGAAAAAGCATTTGGTTCAAACACTGAAACAGATGCCGCAGTTGAAGAAAAACCCAAACAGCCTAGTATAAAAAAAATGTCGCCTCCAGTTACTCTATCATATAATTCGTACGCTTATGATTTTTCTTCTTTATTAAAAGGCAAAGTAAATGCCGCCTATATAGGGATAGCGGCAATTGCGGTTTTTGTAATTGCAATAATTGTTTATTCTTTTTTCTTTAAAGACAGTGATGAAATTATTGTGCCCGAAAAAACATACGAGGAAATTATAGAAGATTCTAATCGCTATGAAGAAGAGCCAAAGGCGGCAATCGATTCAATTGCTAATTACAGTGCATCTGACAGTCTCCGGCTGACAATTCAAACTACCGATTCATCATGGGTTAAAATAATAAAGGACGAAAAAACAACCGAAGAGTTTATTTTATACCCGAATTCTAAAAAGACAGTTACAGCAAAAGAAAATTTTAAAATAACTCTTGGTAACTCTGGCGCAGTTAATTTATATTTAAATAACCGGCTGCTAAATTTTACAGGTAGAAGAAGGACAAAAATGTCTTTCAACGTTGATGCTTCCGGGCTTTCACTTTTAAAAAATTCACCGTCAATAAATAATTAGCTATGCCTTCCGAAGCTAAAAAAAGAGTTGAAGAACTACGCGAGCTAATTCGTGTTTATGATTATAAGTACTACGTACTTGCCGAGCCGTTAATAAGCGATTATGAATACGACATGCTTGTTAAAGAACTCGAACAGATTGAAATAAGCCAACCGGAGCTAATTACTTCCGATTCACCAACACAGAGAGTTGGAAAAGATTTAACAAAAGAATTTAAAAGCGTAACACATAAAGTTCCTATGCTTAGCCTTGCAAACAGCTACAGCGAAAAGGAACTATTTGATTTCGACAGGCGGGTACGCGAAGGTTTGCCTGCGGATGAAGAAATTGAGTTTGTAGTCGAATATAAAATAGACGGCGCTTCTGTAAGTATAAATTATATTGATGGCTCTTTAATAACGGCAGCAACACGCGGCGACGGCTTTACGGGCGAAGAAATTACAGCTAATGTAAAAACAATAAAATCAGTTCCCCTGCGTTTTAAAAAGAACAAAAGCATTCTTTATAAACTAAACAATATTGAAGTGCGCGGCGAAATATTTATGATGGTGGAAGACTTCAAAAAATTAAATGAACAACGTGAAAAAAAAGGCGAAAAACTTTTTGCAAACCCGCGTAACTCAGCCGCAGGGACATTAAAAATGCAAGACCCCCGCGCAGTTGCTTTGCGCCCGCTTAGTATTTTCGCTTACGTACTTATTTCCACTGAAGAGGATTTTAATACACAGCATGAAAATCTTCAAATACTAAAAGAGCTTGGTTTTACTGTTAATCCCGAAACAAAACTGTGTAAAAACATAAATGAAGTATTGGAATACTGCCGTGTGCTTGAAGAGAAACGAAGGTCGCTTTTGTATGAAGTTGATGGTGTCGTTGTAAAAGTAAACTCTATACGTCAACAGAAAATTCTCGGGAACATAGCAAAATCACCCCGCTGGGCAATTGCTTTTAAATTCAAAGCTAAACAGGCATTCACAAAACTTAACGGGATTACATGGAGTGTAGGAAGAACCGGCGCAGTTACTCCGGTTGCGGAATTAGAGCCCGTACTTCTCGCCGGCTCTACAATCAGCAGAGCCACTTTGCACAACATAGATGAAATACGCCGCAAAGATATTCGTAAAGATGATACAGTAATAATAGAAAAAGGGGGAGACGTCATTCCAAAAGTCGTTGCAGTTGTCCTTGAGAAAAGAGATGAAAATTCTCTTCCCACACAACCGCCATCGAACTGCCCTGTTTGCGGCGCATCATTATTTCAACCAGAAAACGAAGTTGCATATTACTGCGAGAACACAGAATGCCCCGCTCAAGAAAAAGGAAGGCTCGAACATTTTGCTTCGCGCGGGGCGATGGATATTGAGGGACTCGGCGAAGCTCTAGTTGATTTACTTGTTGATAAAGGTTTCTTAAAATCATACGCAGATATTTATGATCTTAAAAACAAACGGGAAGATTTGATCCAGATAGAGCGGCTTGGCGAAAAAAGTGTCAATAATCTTTTAACTGCAATTGAAGCGAGTAAAAGCCAGCCATTTGCAAAGGTGTTATTTGCACTCGGTATTCGTTATGTCGGGTCGGGTGCAGCAAAAAAATTGGCGGAACATTT
>MNYQ01000105.1 GCA_001873185.1 Ignavibacteria bacterium CG2_30_36_16
AGATTATTTAATCGTCTGAACCAGGATTACAATGATTAAAGGATTATATGATTAAACTTATAATTCCGAATGATTTCCTAATAGAGTAGTAATATTTAATTTTATTGTAAAATGAAAAGAAATTTTAAATCAATATTTCCGAATCGTTTCCGAATAAAAAATCCTGAAACTCTTGAAATCCGACAAATCCAGGTTCAGACATTTGTTGATGAAGGCGGACTTGTCCCGAAGGGATGCATTCGCAGAAAATTTTATCAATTGTTTGGAGCAGAGTATCAAACGTTGTTGGAAGAACTGAATAAAGAACTAGCGGCGTGAAACAGGGAAAAAGCAATAGAACGCAGATGACGCAGATTGAACAGATTAACGCAGTTAAAATCAGTGATGATCTGCCTAATCAGAGTAATCTGAGTTCTATTCCTAAACACTGGTCTTGGGTTAAACTTGGTGATGTTTGTGAACAGGTAAATAAAGTAAAAGATTTTAATAAGGATGGAAGTTTTTATTATTTAGATATTGGTGGAATAAACAACAAAAAAAATCTCATTGAATCTGTTAAAGAATACGAATGGAGGACTGCACCTTCAAGAGCCAAACAAATTGTCAGAAGTGGGGACGTTCTGTTTTCCACTGTTAGAACCTATCTTAAAAATATTGCAAAGGTTCCTTTATTATATGATAATCAAATTGCGTCAACCGGATTTTGTATTATCAGACCACAAAGGAATCTATTAAACACAGAGTACATTTTTTATCTTACTTTATATGATAAGTTCTTAGCACCATTAAACGCTTTACAGGTTGGATCGAGTTATCCAGCAGTTCGAAATGGGGAAGTGTTAAAACAAGTTATCCCTCTCCCACCACTCCCCGAGCAGAAAAAAATTGTTGAGAAGATAGAAGAACTCTTCAGCGGATTGGACAGTGGTGTTGCTTCACTTCAAAAAGCAAAAGAACAATTGCGGATTTATAGACAGAGTGTACTTGCGTATGCGTTTAGTGGTAAGTTAACGGGAGCCGTGAAAGGTGAAACGAAAAACGGAGAATTACCAGAAGGTTGGGAATGGGTGAAGCTAAATGAAGTATTAGAAGTAAAAGATGGAACACATGATACTCCTAAGTACAAAGGAAAAGGCATTCCATTCATTACTCAAAAAAATATTAAAAATGGAGAATTTGTATTTGATGGTTACAATTTGATATCTAAAGAAGATCACCAAAAGTTTTATAAACGTTCTAATGTTACATTTAATGATATTATAATTTCAATGATTGGTGCTAATCGTGGGATGTCAACTATAGTTAAAACAAAAGAAGTGTTTAGTATAAAAAATGTTGGTTTAGTAAAAACTGAGGAGGGAAAACTCCTCTCAAAATTCCTTGACTATTTCTTTAAATCTGAAGTTGGCCAAAAATCAATCCTTTCCAAATCTAAGGGTGGAGCACAACAATTTATTGGACTAACTGAGTTAAGAAATTGGCTTGTTCCTCTTATTCCTATTACAATGCAAACCCAAATCGTAGAAGAAATAGAATCCCGCTTTGCGGGATCAGAAGCACTTGAAAAAGCGATAGATGATAGCTTAATCAAAGCGGAATTATTAAGGCAATCAATTTTAAAGCAGGCGTTTGAAGGGAAACTAATTTAATTTCAACTATCTGGAAATTCCGACAAGTTCAATATTTTTATTATCTTATTAAAAATGTGCAATTTTTGCAAATACTGAATTATAAAACGGTCTCGAATAAATGGAATCAAAAGGCGAAATAATTCTTTATAAGTCCTCAGAAGGCAAAGTAGAACTTGAGGTTAACTTGAAGGATGATACAGTATGGTTGTCGCAAAGACACATGTCTGTACTTTTTCAAAAAGATACCGATACTATCGGTCTTCATATCAGGAATATCTATAAAGAAGGTGAATTGTCCATAAAGTCAACTACCGAGTATTTCTCGGTAGTTCAAAAAGAAGGCAAAAGAGAAGTATTACGTAAAATTCAATATTATAACTTAGATGTCATAATCTCCGTAGGCTATCGTGTTAAGTCAAAGCGTGGTACCCAATTCCGCATCTGGGCAACTAAAGTACTTAAAGAGTATTTAGTTAAAGGTTATGCATTAAATGAAAAAAGATTAAAAGAACAAAGCGAAAAGGTAAAGGAGTTAGAAAAATCTGTCGAAGTTTTTAAGCGGGTGGCGGATAGCTACCAGTTAAAACAGGATGAATTTACAGGCATTCTAAATGTAATTTCAGATTATGCTTATGCACTAGATATACTTGACCAATATGACCATCAAGAACTGAAACTAGGAAGAATTGAAAGAGCGGAAGAGTATAAAATCAATTATAAAGATTCAGCAGAACTGATAAAAAATCTTAAAAACAAATTTGGCGGGTCAGTATTATTTGGAAAAGAAAAAGATGAATCGTTCAAAAGTACAATCGGCACAATTTATCAGACATTCAATAAAAAAGAGCTTTATCCTGGTCTCGAAGAAAAGGCAGCAATGCTTCTTTATCTTACGATAAAAAATCACTCCTTTATTGATGGTAATAAAAGAATAGCTGCCGCTTTATTCATAGTGTATCTAAGTAGAAATAATTTCCTTTATGACTTAAATGGCGAAAAGAGAATTGCCGATAATGCCTTAGTTGCACTATGTTTAATGATAGCGGCAAGCAATCCGATAGAAAAAGATATAATTGTGAAAGTAGTTGTAAACCTTATAAACAAAAATAATTAATAATGAAGAATGAATAATGAAAAGTGAAAATATAATTCAAAATAAAAGTTATCAGTTTGCTTTAAGGATTATTAAACTTTATAAATTCTTAATTGAAGAGAAAAAGGAATTTGTATTATCAAAACAAATATTAAGATGTGGGACTAGCATCGGTGCAAATATCGAAGAAGGAATAGCCGGACAATCCAAAGCTGATTTTATCGCTAAATTTCAAATTGCCTTGAAAGAATCAAGAGAAACCCATTATTGGATTCGGCTTTTAATTGACAGCAATTATTTAGATAAGAAATCCGGTCAATCAATTTTAAATGATTGCGAAGAATTATTGAAGTTACTCAACGCAATTTTAAAAACCTCAAAATCAAACAAATAATTATTCATTATTAATTCTTAATTATTCATTAAAATGACAACAGCATCAATAGTTCAAAGAGTTTGGAATTACTGCAACACATTAAGAGATGATGGCGTAAGTTACGGCGATTATGTAGAACAGCTTACTTATCTCCTCTTTCTCAAAATGGCGGATGAGTATTCTAAACCGCCATATAACAGAGATATTCAAATTCCGAAAAAGTTTAATTGGGAAAGTCTCCAAAACAAAAGCGGTGCAGAGCTTGAAGTGCATTACATAAAGATCCTAAATGAGCTTGGTAAAGAAAAAGGAATGATCGGGGAAATATTCTTCAAATCTCAAAATAAAATTCAAGATCCTGCTAAGCTTTACAAACTCATTCAATTGATTGATGACGAAAATTGGGTTGTACTCGGTGCGGATGTTAAAGGTGATATTTATGAGGGACTTCTTGAAAAAAACGCCGAGGATACAAAATCCGGTGCGGGGCAATATTTTACTCCGCGTGCACTTATCAAAGCAATGGTTGAGTGCATCAAACCTGAGCCAAAGAAAACCATTGCAGATCCGGCTTGCGGTACCGGAGGTTTCTTTTTGGCAGCGTATGATTTTATTTCAGATGAAAAGAAATTCACATTGGATAAATCGGAAAAAGAGTTCCTTAAATTCAAAACTTTCCGCGGCTGGGAAATTGTACCGAATGCAGCACGGCTCTGTCTGATGAATTTATACCTTCACAATATTGGCGATTTGAACAGTGAACCGCCAATCGAAAGAGCGGACAGCTTGCTTGTGTCACCATCACAAAAATTTGATTTCGTGTTGACAAATCCGCCGTTTGGAAAGAAAAGCAGCATTACAATTTCTAATGAAGATGGGACACAAAGTAAAGAAACTCTAACCTATGAACGACAAGATTTCTGGACGACGACATCTAACAAGCAATTAAATTTTGTTCAGCATGTTCGCTCAATGTTAAAGGCAGATGGTAAAGCCGCAGTAGTCGTTCCCGATAATGTTCTATTCGAAGGCGGTGCCGGAGAAACTGTAAGAAAAGAATTGCTGAAAAGCACTGACTTCCATACGATATTAAGATTACCAACGGGAATATTTTATGCTCAAGGTGTAAAAGCAAATGTTATTTTCTTTGATAACAAACCGGCAGCAAAAACCGCATGGACTAAGGACGTATGGATTTACGATCTTCGCACTAACATTCACTTCACATTAAAAACTCAACAGATGAAGTATGATGACTTAAAAGATTTTGTTGCATGTTATAATCCAAACAATAGATTTAAGAGAAAAGAGACAGATCGCTTTAAGAAATATTTTTACGATGAAATAATAGCGAGAGATAAAACCAATCTTGATATATTTTGGTTGAAGGATGATAACCTTGGTGACATGGACAATCTTCCCGACCCAAATATTCTGGCGCTTGAGATTGTTGAGAACATTGAAGCGGGATTAGACAGCTTTAAGCAGATAATGGAAAATTTGAACGTGCATAATAAATAAATATAGATGAGTTTGCTCTAAAAAGGTAATATTTAATAATGTCATTGCGAGTCCCGATTCATCGGGACGAAGTAACCTGCCGAATTTAGTGCAAAACCAAAAGATTGCTTCGTCACTCCGTTCCCCGCAATGACGGGAAATACCTTTTTAGAGCAGACTCATAAATTATTTTAAATTTAGGCTGCCGGCTACGTCGCGTTAGGTGTGAATGATTGTATAAAATCATTCAAACTATAAATAAAATAAATTTTCCGTTAGATAACGGATTTTATATCAATAATAAAGTTAAGAGGTCAACTTGAGTTTTTTATCACCCTTTTCGTTTCCTCTCGGAACTAAAAACTCTTATATAGCAATAAACCATTAACGTGATAATTACTCCCCATGCAATCGAAATAAAAATAATGCCTTCACTGCTTAAGCCCATAAAATTTCCTTTCTTAAAATTCCGGATTTAGTTTGCTATGTTCTTTCCCGGAGTATTTGCTCCATCCTTTACGAACGAGATAAAGCAATCCCGCAAATAAAAGAATCATCAACACTCTCGAACCCCAAATATATGGCGCATTGGGAATTGTCACTTCAGCTTTCTGAACATTTGTAAGATAAACTTCTTCAGATGGAGTAATCACACTTCCCTTTGAATGAATTTGAAGATCGTACCTTTGTTGGGTAACTATTAATCTATCTACCATTGTTACTACGTCCTCTTTCACTTCGGGATTATAAACCATCACAAGCGGTTCTATTGATAGATCATCTTTGTTTATAAATTTGAGTTCATCGCCGTCAGATAAAGTTGCAGTAACGGGTCCGGTCTGTGTTTGATATGTAACTTCTACAACTTCATATTTAGTTAACAGAAGCGTTGGAATAGCATCTGTAACAAACCACCAGCTCATTATAACAAATAACACAACCGGCGTAACAAATTTCATTATATAAAAAAAGCCGCGCGGAATTTTAAAATCGCCTCCGGCATTCATTTCCTTCCAAGCGTTCTCTGCCCCGAATACCCACATGAAGAGCACAGTTTCAACGAGTGCGAAAACGACAAGTCCGAATGTGCCAGCCCAGTAATCCATCTCATCGAGGAAACCAAACTTTAAGAAAAATACAACAAATTGAACAGCAATCAGTACAACAAGTGCAAGCGTGAAAACTGCTCGTTTTCTATCCATACCAAACTCATCTTCGAGGAATGCAATAAGCGGCTGCCCCATTGCAACAGAAGAAGTAATCCCCGCAAAGAACAAAAGGAGAAACCAGAGAAAGCCGAATATTTGTCCGAGAGGAATTTTTTGAAAAATCAGGGGCATAGAAACAAAACCAAGATCGAAAGCGCCGCCGGCTGCAAATTCTTTTGTAGCATCAAGCCCGAAGAATGCAACTGCAACCGGTATAGCAATAGAAGCGCCGAGTACAACTTCAACAAATTCATTTGTTGATGCAGTCGTCAATCCCGAAAGAGCAATGTCATCTTTAGGAGTTAAATAACTTGCATAGGCATGTATAGTTCCCATACCAACAGACAAAGTAAAAAAGATTTGCCCCGCCGCTGCAAGCCAAATTTTTGGATTACCAAGTTTACTAAAGTCCGGGTTCCAGATAAAAGCGAAACCATTCCAAACAGAGTTTTCCGGTATTGAGGGATCTGGAGTTCCGAGAGTGATGATTCTTACGGCAAGAATAACGGCAAATATGAGGAGAAGCGGCATAGCGATCTTTGCAAGTTTTTCAATGCCTCTCGAAATTCCTCTGTATAGAATCCAGAAATTTATTGTGAAAGTAATAAGCATTAAAATATAAGCTACCCAGATGCTGTCGAAATTAGAACCAGCTTCGCGTCCTTGATAGCTATAAAGAAAGCTTCGCATAGCATTGGCTGTGCCTTCACCAAAATAAGATTTGGTAATTGAAAATATACTGTATCCGAGTGTCCATGATTCGATATACGTATAGTAAATAAGAATTGTTAACGAGATGAATAAACCGAGAGCTCCGACATATTTAGCGAAATCGTTTTTCCAAATAACGTCAAACATACCGGGAGCGCTGCCATGTTTATAGCGTCCGCCGTGCCTGCCAATGCCCCATTCAATCCACATTAGAGGAATGCCGAGTATTAGGAAAAAAATAAAATAAGGAATCATAAATGCGCCGCCGCCGTTATCTGCAGCTTGAACCGGAAAACGAAGGAAGTTCCCGAGTCCTACCGCGTTACCTGCTACTGCCAGTATCAATCCGATCTTGGATGCCCATTGATCTCTTTCGCCGTTTTGTGGCATCATGCCTCCGATAATTATTTATTAAAACATAGCGCGGATAGCCGCAATTAAAAATTAAAAATTAAAAATTAAAAATTAAAAATTAAACACTAAGAATTTACCAAATACTTTAGCTAACGCTTTGACTAACGGATAAACTGATAATTGATAATTCTATATTAAAATAAAAACAAAATTCGGGACTGAATATCTCAACTTTAATTTTTAATTACAACTGTTCAAAAAAAATTATCGGTCACCCTTCGCAAAATGAAACGTAAATGATTAGAAATAAAACTTAATTTGGAAATCATGTATGAATGGAAATGTTCTTTAATTAACGGATTGAATCATCATTGGATTTTATACTTTAGATATCTTGAAAAAGATAAAGAACTTAAAAAAAATGCCGGAGGTTAACCGGCATAAAATAATAATCAAATAGAAAGAATGATTACGATTTCATTCTCGGACCTTTTTCTTCGTGAATGAAAATCCAACTGCATATCTTACCGATATTAACATCCCGAAAATCATTCCAGTATTCTTTTGTACGAACGTGCTGCGAACTTGTGTCAAATTCGTTGATCGCTTCAGCTTCGGCAATTAGTTCTTTTATTCTCTGCTTCCATCTTTCCATGTTTGAAACACGCAAGTCAATCCAACCTTCATTAGTCCAGATATCGATATTTGCTGGAGTAATATCAAGTTCATTTTCACCTCTGAACGCGGGGATTTTGATCATACCGCCGCGCAGCAGCGAAACCCCATCGGGCAGAAGAATAGGAAGACCAATAGATAATATTTCATTGCGGAGTTCATCGTTTTCAGAAACGATGGAAAAACAATTATCGGAAAGTTCCTGTGCGGATTTCGTAAGGATGTCCGGTAATGTTTTGTTAAACAATCTTATAAGGTGAATTTCATAAAGCAGTTTTGATAATCTCGGTGGTCCAAGAAGTTCAAAAGCAATACTTGCTTTATTGTGCTTCTTCTCGAGTTCCTCAAGTTTTTTAACTGCCATGTGCTGCATGTAACCTGCCCGGTATGTGGGTTCGAGAGTTGCATGGTCAAGAGCGCTAACAATATCATGTCCTGTATTGCCGCCCTTGGTTTCATAGATTACTACGTCGGCAATTTCTTCAGGCGTAACAAATTCCATTTGTTTCTGAGCGGTGATTGTTTCAAATTCGCCTCTTGAGAAAATTCCGTTTTCACCAGTGTCAATAAAAATAGATTGCAAAGTTTTGCCGGTAGTTTTATAAGTTTTGTCATCGCAAATTCTAAACTTACCTTCAAGTTTCACTGCTTCCGTAACCGGCACATCAATAAGTTGAATTGGTTTTCCTCTTTTCTTTATTTCGCCAAATTCAATTCGCTTCCATGCGATAGCTGCCGTCGGTTTTACTTCTTTAGTAATAGCGCCGTCGGGTGTTCTTCCCATTAAAAATAAAAGAAGAGTATGCGCTCCGGCAATTGATGATTTGCTTAAAAGCACGCGCGATGGTTTTTCTTCACTGTGAGTATATGGAATATTTAATCCCATGCCTCCAGTGCCGCTTGTGCCAATTTTAATATAAATTTTTGTATTGGCTGCATTCATCGAAGCGTAAAGAATTTGTATATGCCTGATCAACTGTGGGATGTAGAGTGTGCACATAAGTTTTTCTGTTTCTTCAACAAGTTGCTCATAACTTACTTTATCGGAAATAGCACGGGTGACAGTTCGGTAGGTAGTGTATACGTCCTGGTAAGCTATTGCTGTAGCCGTGTTAATACAGTCGATAATAACATCAGGTCGAAATTTGGTAAGTAAGTGATAGATAGATGAATTTTTTAACACCTCGTCAGTTAATTCTTCCATAATATCTTTCATCAAAACCTTACGTTTTGCCGGGTCGTTTAAAATCTCCAGCCTATTTTGATCTTTATATTCATTTCTCACAAATACATCGCCGCCCCAAGGAATAAAATAATCTTTCCCTTTGTCCGGAAACTCATACTCAAGTTTGGTTACAGCATCTTCTGCTTCGCTGCGGAAAAGAGAGGTAACGATGATTTGTTTCGGATCTTCAAGAACTAATTTGCGGACTAACGCATGTCCAACAAGCCCGAAGCCTCCAAGTACAAGAACAGTTTTATTTTGGATATCCATATTGGCTCAGAAAAATTTAGTAAAATTATTACATTCAAAATTAAACTAAAGCCGGTAGTTAGGCAAACATAAAAGGCAAATTGTTCATTATTATCAAAATCAATTTCTGTTTTATTAAAAATTTTTACAGCATCATTCAATTATTAACTCACCTTACACAAAAATTGTAGTACGAAGTCCCGCATGCGGGATTAGCTAACGGATTATCGAAGCTTCGCTTCGATTTACAATACAATTTCAGACTTCTGCGTAAGGTGACTTATTAAAATATTTTCTTTAACTTTTGGGTAGAAAAATTGCACGGATAAGTTCGACAGGTAATATGTTCTCAGCTTGTCCATTATTTATAATC
>MNYQ01000235.1 GCA_001873185.1 Ignavibacteria bacterium CG2_30_36_16
CAAGATATTTTTTAGACGAAGCCTCGTACTGGACAGTAAGTGGCGTTAATAACGATATTAAAGAAGCCTTAATTAACGAAGATGGAATGGTTGAGGTTGATAAAGCAAGTTTTTCTATTGAACCAATGTTGACATTTAATGCTAAATTATTCAATTGGAGTAATGTTCAATCTATTCAATCGCTTGAGGAAAATTATCTTCCGATCCCGAAAGTAAATTGGAATTGCGAAGGGATGAATCTTGCGATCAAGGCGTTTACCAATGGTGAAGCAAATAAAAATTCTATTCTTTATTTGAAATACACTTTAACAAATAATTCCTCTTCGCAAAAAAACGGAAATTTGTTTTTACTAATTCGTCCGTTCCAGGTTAATCCTCATTATCAATTTCTAAACCTTGCGGGTGGTGTTGCAAAGATAAATTCTATAGGAGAAAATAATGGAAAGATTTATATAAATGATGAAAAAGTAGTACTGCCAATTACTGCTTACAATTCGTTCGGGACATCTGCTTTTGATGAAGGAAATATTGTCGATTTATTAAAAGAAAATAACTTCCCCCAAAATAAAGCTGTTGTTGACCCAACAAATTTGGCGAGTGGAGTTCTGAAATATGAATACGATTTGAAAGAAGGGGAAGCAAAATATATTTATTTAGCTGTTCCATTTTATACGGAAAATTCTTTTAGTGAAACGTTTAGTGAAGGAGTAATTGAAAAGAGACTTAATGAAACAATAGACTTCTGGAAATCAAAAGTAGATCACATAAAATTTAATCTCCCAAAATCTGCCGATAGAATTGTGAATACTTACAAATCGAATCTTGCTTACATTTTAATAAACAGAGATAATGCCGGGATTCAACCCGGCTCCCGGTCATACGAAAGAAGCTGGATTAGGGATGGTTCGTTAACATCATCCGCATTATTAAAATCGGGAATCACAAATGAAGTGAAAGACTTCATTAAATGGTACGCGGCTCATCAATATGAAAATGGTAAAGTGCCTTGCGTTGTTGATTCCAGAGGTCCTGACCCCGTTCCGGAACATGACAGTCACGGTGAAATGATTTATCTGATTTGTGAATATTTCAACTTCACAAAGGACACAACATTTTTAAAAACTAAAAATGAAAACGTAAAAAAAGCTGTTGAATATATCGAATCACTTATTGCAGAACGTTCAACTAATCATTTCAAAAACGGGAATGACAGTGTGCGTGCATACTACGGTTTGGTAACGGAATCGATAAGCCACGAAGGTTATTCTGCAAAACCAATGCATTCCTTATGGGATAATTTTTTTATAATGAAAGGATTAAAAGACGCAGCAGAGATTCAAAAAATTCTTGGTGAAAAAGAATCTTACGAACGAATAAAAAAAGTTAGAGATACCTTTAAGGAAAATCTTTACAACTCAATCAATCTTGCAATGAAAACTAGGAACATAGACTACATTCCCGGTTGTGTTGAACTTGGTGATTTTGATGCAACTTCTACAACAATTGCGCTTACTCCCTGCAATGAATTAGACAACCTGCCCAAACCGCAGGTCTATAACACATTTAATAAGTATTATAAGTTTTTCAAAAACAGAAGAGAAGGCAAAAGTGATTGGATAAATTATACTCCTTATGAAAACCGTCTAATCGGTTCATTCATTTTATTAGACCAGCCTGAACGAGCTCACGAATTGATTGAATTTTATTTGGATGACCAACGACCTAAAGGATGGAATCATTGGGCTGAAGTTGTATGGAAAGATGAGCGAATTCCAAGATTTATCGGAGATATGCCGCACACATGGGTTGGTTCAGATTTTCTAAATGCAATTCGTTCAATGTTTGTTTATGAATCTGCTTCAGGCTTAGATGGTGGGTCTTTGGTTTTGGCATCAGCGCTGTACCAGGATTGGATTGATTCACCAGACGGAATGTCGATTGAAGATCTCCCAACATATTATGGAGAAGTTTCTTACTCAGTTAAAAAAGAAAATGAACGGTATGTTTTCTCAATTTATGGTGATGTTAATCTTCCAAAGTATGGAATAAAAATTAAAAACTTTAATAGTTCTAAACTTCCAGCAAGTGTTACTGTTAATAGAAAAAAAATAAAATCCTATACTAAAAATGAAATTACGATTAATGAATTTCCGGCTGATGTAATTATTGAGTATGATACTTATTAAAATTACAAAATGAACTTGATGATCTACATTACGCAAAGCTATAAGTCGAAACTCTGTTTCGACCAAATGGCGATTTAGAGAATCGCCTTACGCTTCTAACCATTTTACGTGATGTAACTTAATAATGAATTTAGAACTTCATATAGAAACTGGAATTTAAATATGAGCTTTTACGCTTCAAAAAAATCTTTCTTAAAGAATGGCAAACCACACTTTGTCATTTCAGGCGAAATTCATTATTTCCGTCTTGAACCGAAACTTTGGGAAAAGCATTTACTTTTATTAAAAGATGCAGGAGCAAATACAACCTCTACATATATTCCGTGGGACTGGCATGAGTACGAAGAGAATCAATTTGATTTTATTGGACAAACACACCCCGCGCGAAATCTTGTCGGGTATATAAAACTTTGTAAAAAAGTTGGTTTGGATTTGATTATAAAACCGGGTCCATATATTCTTTCCGAATATAAAAATCAAGGTTTGCCGCAGTGGTTTTTAAATAAGTGCAATAGGAATAGCCATGCCCTTGATGAAAATGGAAATATAATTGCACCGGATTTGATGTCTTATATGTCGGAAGAATATCTCCGTTACACTTTCCATTGGTATGATAAAATTATGCCCATAATAAAACAATTTCAGGAAAGTAAGAACGGTCCGATTACGATGATGCAGGTATGTAATGAAGTCGGGGTATTCCAATGGCTTTCCGGTAAGATTGACTATAATAAATCGGTTATGAAATTATATAATGAGTTTCTGATACTAAAATACAAATCAATTGAAAAATTGAACCGCACTTATGGAACGGAATATTCTTCGTTTGAAAAAATTTCTGCGCCGTCCGGGGTGATTGAAAACAAGCAGGATTACTGTGCATACAATGATTTTCATCTTTTTTATCGCCATTATTTTGCACAGTATTTAGATATACTTATTAAAAAGATTAGAAGCTTCAATATAGATTTACAACTTTCGCATAATATTCCCGGTTGGATTTATGGCAACGCTGCTGAGTTACCAATGCTCATAAGTACTTATGAAGAAGTTCTGAGAACAAGGACAGATTTAGTTTTTGGTTTAGACCATATCCCCGAGTTCTTTTCGTTTCGAAATGCACATTCGGATTTGGCATGTAACAAAATATTAGAAGCCGTGCAGACTCAAGGACCGGTGTGGGCAGCCGAATTTCAATCAGGAACACGTGAGCATCAAGTAAAAAGTGATTCGAAAGATTTAGAAACATTTTACTATGCATCACTCGCACACGGAATCAAAAGCTTTAATTACTATATGTTTTCACAGGGCATAAATCCCAAAGGAAAAGGATTTTACGGAAAGACATTTTACTATCAAACACCATTAAACTCAAAAGCTGAAAAGTCCCCTTTATATGATGCTATAAAAAGAGTAGATAAGTTTATAACCAAAGAGGAAGAGAATCTTTTACTAAGTAAAACACATTCCGATATCTGCGTTGGGCTTTACAAACCATATTTCTACACAGAGCTTACGACATCTCAATTGTTAAAAGAGAAAAAACTTTATGTTGATAAACTCGGACTTACACTTGATCCACGTTTTGTTCGCGAGGAAATATTCTTTAATGGGCTGCTGCGCGGTCTTCAGGCACTGAACTTTAACTATGATGTACAAGATTTAGAAAATAGTTCGCTTGAAGTATTATTTAAGTATAAACAACTTTGGGTAGTTACAACAGAATTTATGGATGGCGCTACTCAAAGTTTGCTCGCATCTTATGTTAAGATGGGCGGACGTCTTATAATTTATCCTGCAATTCCAACCTTAGATTTATATCTAAATCCTTGCACTATTCTTAAAGATGAGTTGAAGATTAGCTTTACAAAATCATTAAGCCCTAATAAGATTGAAGCATTTGGGATTAAAGAAGTATTTACTGTTTTTAAGGAAAAGCAAATTTTTAAAATTACGAATGAAGAAATAGTATCAAAGACTGAATTGGGAGAAGCATGTGGTATTTGTAAGCGGATTGGCTCCGGTGTAATTACGGCGCTTGGATATGCTTTTGGATACACAAGCGATGAACATCTGCGTCTTTATGAAAAATTAGTTTCACTTGACAAGATTAAAAGACAGGCAAAAGTTTCAGACCCTGATATTCAATTTGTAATTCGCAAAGGGAAGAAATATTCATATCTGTTTTTAATAAACTATCACAACGAGAAAAAAACTTTTAGTGTAAATTCTGATAAATTTACTTTAAAACCTTTTTCCTGCAAGATAGTTAAAAAGAAATGACTCTATAAGGCTGTGTAAAATTGTAAAGCGAAATTTATTTGGCGCATTAAACATTAGAAACTGCTTGAATGTTATATTAACAAGATGAATCTCGCTTTACAGAAATTATAATTGAAAACGTTAGGATTGAAAAATGAAAATGAAAATTGTTGTTAAATTATTGATAGTTATGTCTCTATCACACTTTGGAATAGAAGCTCAAACAGATTTAATAGCGCCATTAGTTCCACAGGGCGTTGAGGCTTTTGGCTATGAAAAAAATGTGGATGTAGAATGGTATCACAACAGTGAGATTGATCTTGCCGGATATAAAATTTATAAATGGAATGGAGTTGATTATGCATTCTACACAAACATTCCAAAAGAAAAAAGTTATCTCTCTCTAAACGTTGGCGTTTTGGGAGTGAGTTATTCATTTAAAGTTAGCGCATATGATTTAAGCGGTAATGAATCCGATTTGAGTGACAGTGTTAATGCTGCCACGCACGAAATGACGGATGAAGAATTTCTGGATATGGTTCAGCGTTCAACATTTAGATATTTTTATGATTACGGACATCCCGTATCAGGGTTATCAAGAGAAAGGTTAGGATCAGGAGAAACAGTAACGAGCGGTGGTTCAGGTTTCGGTTTGATGGCTTTGTTAGTTGGCGTTGAAAGGGGATATATAACACGTGATCAAGGCGTCGAAAGAATGTTGAAGATATTAAACTTTCTTAAAATTAATACGGCAAAATTTCACGGCGCGTTTTCTCACTGGTTAAATGGTTCTAGCGGAGCAGTTATCCCATTTAGCCAATATGACGATGGTGGAGATTTAGTTGAAACTTCTTTTATGATTCAAGGGATACTTACAGTGCGCCAGTTTTTTGATAGAACAAATGTAAGCGAAGAACAAATTAGAGATCTTTGTACAGAAATTTGGGAGGGAGTTGAATGGAGTTGGTATCGAAGAGCATCTTTTAGTAATTACCTTTATTGGCACTGGTCGCCTAATTATGACTGGCAAATGAATTTTAAGTTAGTCGGTTGGATGGAAACGATGATCACATATTTGCTTGCCATTGCTTCGCCAACTTATAATGTTCCTGCAAGATTATTCCATGATGGCTGGGCAAGTTCAAACTATACTAACAATAATTCTTTTTATGGATATAGATTATGGGTAGGATCAAATTATGGCGGTCCGCTTTTCTTTGCTCATTATTCATTTCTCGGTTTTGATCCGAGAGATAAGAAAGATGCTTATTGCAACTATTTTCTTAACAACAAGCATCACACTCTAATTAACAGAGCTTATTGCATCGCAAATCCTTTCAGTCATCCGGGATACGGTTCGGATAATTGGGGATTAACAGCAAGTGATGATCCGTTTGGATACGGCGCACATGCACCTTACAGTAATGATAACGGCACCATTACACCTACCGCCGCTCTTTCATCAATGCCATACACGCCGGCGGAATCAATTACAGCGCTTAAAAATTTTTACAGAACATACGGCAGCAATGTTTGGGGTGAATATGGTTTTAAAGATGCTTTTAATCCTAAGCAAAATTGGTTTGCAAATAGTTACATTGCAATTGATCAAGGACCGATAATTGTAATGATTGAAAATTATAGAAGCGGGCTTTTATGGGAAAAGTTTATGGCTAATCCGGAAATTCAACCAATGCTCGATTCAATCGGTTTTGTTTCCGATTCTGTAACAAATATTAATGATGATTTAAATACTGTTTATGATTTTCTATTGATAGGCAATTATCCAAATCCATTTAATCCTTCAACAACAATTGTGTTCAATATTCCATTTGCACAATATGTTTCGATTAGCATTTATAATCACCTTGGAGAAAAAATTAAAGACCTTACAAATAAAGAATTTCCATTTGGCGAAAATAAAATTGTTTGGAACGGTTTAAATAATGATGGCAGCCCGGTTAGTTCAGGAATTTATCTTTATAAGCTTATTTCAGAAAGTAAAAGTCTTTTCGGTAAAATGATTTTACAGAAATAAAATGAAGCATTTCAAACATATTGCAGCAGTTATTCTTTTTCTTTGCATCTTTCTGTCACCATCTTGTTCAAAGGAAAATGAAGGCGATAAAATCATAAAGTTTTGGGCTATGGGCACTGAAGCCGAGTATGTAGCTAAGCTCGTTCCCGAGTTCGAAAAGCAAAACCCCGGAATAAAAATTAAAGTGCAGCAAATACCATGGACGGCGGCACAGGAAAAATTAATTACAGCCTTCGCCAGCGATAACACACCGGATGCCTGCCAGCTTGGAAATACATGGGTTCCGCAGTTTGCTTACTTAAATGGTATTGTAAGTTTAGATAAATTTATAAGCAGTTCGCCAATAATAAAAAAAGAAAATTATTTTAATGGAATTTGGGATACAAATGTAATTGATTCATTAGTGTATGGAATTCCCTGGTACGTTGATACGAGGATTTTATTTTACAGGTCTGATATATTTAAAAGAGCGGGGTATGATAATCCGCCTAAAACATGGGCTGAACTTTATGATCTTTCAAAAAAGATCAAATCCCTTTTCCAAAATAAAGATAAATATGCAATTTATCTTCCGACCAATGAATGGGCGCCGTTCGTAATCTTCGGTCTTCAAGCAGGCGCGAATATTTTAAAAGACAACAGCTCCAGAGGAAATTTTAGTTCTGAAGAATTTAAGACCGCTTTTGAATTCTTAATAAGATTTCACAAGGAAAAATTAGCCCCTTTAGGAATATCGCAGGTTACTAATGTTTACCAGGCTTTTGCAGACGAATACTTTTCTATGTATATCTCAGGTCCGTGGAATATAAACGAATTTAAAAAATGGATGATAAACGATTTGGCAGATAAATGGAAAACATCGCCGCTTCCTTCCAAAGGCAATAACTATCCCGGCGTTTCGTTAGCAGGTGGAGCAAGTTTGGTTATCTTTAAAAATTCAAAACATAAAAATGAAACCTGGAAATTCATAGAGTATTTATCAAAGAGTTCTACGCAGATTAAGTTTTTTAATTTAGTTAACAACCTGCCCGCTGTAAAAGAAGCGTGGGGAGATTCTTCAATTTCAAAAGATGTTTATATGAAGGCATTTTATCAGCAATTTGAAAATGTTGCCGCAACTCCGAAGATTCCAGAGTGGGAGCAAATTGCTTTTTCTAAAATACAACAGTATGCAGAATTAGCGGCTCGCGGGGTTATTAGCTCTGATGAAGCATTGAAAAATCTTGATAAGGATGTTGATATTATTCTTGAAAAAAGAAGATGGTTAATTGGAAAAGAAAAATGATAAAGTCAGCTAAAAATAAATTCTCCACATATTCCTCAAGCGCTGCTTATATTTTTCTTGCACCAGCACTTTCCGCAATATTTGTTTTCTTTTTTATTCCCGTCATAGCTGCATTTATAATCAGCTTTACTGATTTTGATATTTACGCATTAGGAGATTTTAGCACTGTTCGGTGGGTTGGTTTTAGCAATTACTTTAAATTATTTGATGACCCGCTTTTTTGGCAGGCGCTGCAAAATACTTTTTACTTTGTGATTGTTACCGGACCGGTATCAATTGCAGTTTCTCTTACGGCGGCATTGTTGCTTAACTCCAAACTTGTAAAATTTAAAGCTATATTTCGAGCAAGCTATTTTATGCCGGTAGTTACCACACTCGTTGCAGTGGCAATAGTTTGGAGATTTATATATCATCCAAAATTCGGGATCATGAACTATTTGCTAAGTTTAATTTCAATAAGTCCAATAGATTGGCTTGGTGATCCACTCTGGGCAATGCCGGCAATTATGCTTATGTCCGTTTGGAAAAATTTTGGTTATAATATGATAATATTTATAGCTGGATTGCAGAATATTCCTGAAGACCTTTACGAAGCCGCAGACATCGAAGGAGCAAGCGCCTGGAATCAATTTAGATTTATCACGTTGCCAATGCTTGCACCCACAACTGTTTTTGTAAGCATAATAACAATGATTGGTTATTTCCAGTTGTTTGCCGAACCTTACATTATGACGCAGGGAGGACCGCTAAACAAGACGCTAAGCATCGTTCAATATATGTATCAAGAAGGTTTTCGATGGTGGAATATGGGTTACTCGGCAGCTATCGCTTTTGTTTTGTTCTTCATAATATTTGTCGGCACTCTTATACAATTCAAACTTCAAAAGAGTGATAATACATGAACATAAAAAAAATTCTTTTATATATATTCATCGGACTGACATCCATTTTAACGCTTGTGCCTTTCATCTGGATGTTATCAGCATCTTTTATGGCTGACGGTAAAGCGAGTGTGTTCCCGCCAATATTTTTTCCGGACGAATTTGTGTTTAGCCAGTATGAAACTCTTTTTGTTAGATTAAGTATGGCTCGTACTTTTCTTAACAGCCTGCTGCTTTCCTTTTCAGTAACTGTTATATCATTATTCTTTAATTCGATGGCGGGATTTGCATTTGCTAAATATCGTTTCATCGGTAAGAAAAAATTATTTAATCTTTTGTTAAGCTCGATGATAATTCCAAGTCAGGTTACTATGCTGCCATTATTTCTCATGCTGAAATCGATCGGTTTAATCAACACCTATATGGCGATAATCATTCCAGGACTTGCCAACATTTTTGGAATATTTTTAATTAGACAGTATATATTAGCTATCCCGGATAGTTTAATCGAAGCGGCAAAAATAGATGGAGCTACAGATTTCCAGATTTACAGAAAAATCATTTTGCCGCTTGCTATTCCTATTTTAGTAACGCTTGCAATTTTTACTTTTCTCGGAACATGGAATGATTTCCTTTGGCCTCTTATAGCACTAACGGATGATTCGATGTACACATTGCCTGTTGCTCTGGCAAATTTGATGGGCGAGCATACGAAAGATCCGGAGCTGATGATGGCGGGTTCCGTATTGACAATAATTCCTGTAATTATAGTCTTTCTTGTTCTTCAAAAATATTACATAAAAGGAATTATGATGGGGAGCGTTAAGGAATAATGAACAATAAAATATCAACTATGTACTGTTAAAAATGTCGAATGAAATTATCTGTAAAATTAAAGTGTATTGTTTTTTGCTTGTTGATCTTCGATGTTGCATTAGCTCAGGATGAATATAAAATTCTTGCAAAGATTGGTTCTGAAGTCATCACTGCTGAAGAATATAAGAACAGGTTTGAGTTTATGCCTCATCTTAATTATTCAAATACAAATGTAGATTCGGTTAAAAAGGAATTCCTTTTATCTTTGATTGCAGAAAAGCTGTGGGCTTTGGAAGCGCTCGACAATAGTTTGGATACTTTAGAGTTATATCAAAATTCATTGCAAACGTTAAAAAATCTCTTAATCAAAGATGAGTTGTATAAAAAAGAAGTTGAATCAAAAATATCTATATCACACGAAGAAATTGCAGAAGGTTTGCTGTACATAAAATCGGTTTTATACCTCAATTGGATTTCTTCATCTGACTCGATGGAAATATTCTTAATTTATGCTAACTTGAAAAATGGGGCTTCGTTCGACTCAATTCTTTCAACACAGAAAAAATCCGAAATTCCAAAAGAGCCGATGAGAGTTGCTTATGGTCAATTAAGAGACGATAAAATAGAAAATATTTTATTTAACACACTTCCCGGAAATTTTACCGAGCCGATTAAATCAGCGGATGGTTTTATAATATTCAAAGTAGTTAATGAAGAAATAAATTATGCAATTGATCCGGCAACACAAGATGGCAAGAACTTAGTACTTAAAACCATACACGATCGTAAAGCACAAAAACTCGGAAGTGAGTATATTCATAAACTACTTAAGGGTAAGTCTATTGAGGTAAATCGTGCAACCTTTAATGTTTTTTATGAAGTATTTAATTCATTATTGTTCCGGAAAAAAATTATAGACAAAATACCACAATCAGGATTTCAACTCGATGATAAAGATATTTTCTGGATGCTATCTAAAATTGCAGATGATGACCTTCACAAACCGTTTGTTCTTTTTACGGATAAGCCAGCCAGGTTGAAAGAGTTTTTATACTTTTTGCTCTATCAAAAGATTGTTTTTTCACAATTGGAAAAACAGGAAGTAAATTCAGTTTTGAATAATGCAATTAAAAACTTTATAGAAGAACAAGCGCTGATAAGAGAAGCCATTAGTGACTCATTGGACAAACTTCCTTCTGTAATAAGTGATCTTGATTTATGGCGGAACAATTATTTAGCGCAACTCTTGATGGATAAATATGTAGATTCAATCGAAATAAGTGACAGTGAAATTGAAAAATATTTCTTAATTAAAAACTCATTACCCGATACTATTTATCAAGTTAATATTTTAGAGATTCTAACTTCCGATCTTGATAAAGTGGAAATAATATTAAATGAATTGCAGCAAGGAAAAGATTTTCGGGAAGTTGCTAAGTTTTATACTGAAAGGGAGTGGACAAAAAAAAGCGGCGGAGAATTCGGATTCTTTCCTGCAAACCAAATGGGTGAGATAGGAAAAGCAGCTTCATCATTAAGTCTAAATGAAATTTATGGACCGATCAAAGTTCAAGAAGGTTACTCGATAATTAAGCTTATTGGAAAACGTGAATTTCTGAGTGATTCATTAAAAAATTACTTTCAGGAAAACAAAACGCTTTTAAGTATGCAATTACGGCTGCGAAAGCTTGATCAAATTATTAATGAAAGAACTGTATACTTTGCAAACAAGTACGGCTTAAAGATCAATTATGAAATTTTGCATTCAATTCAACTTTCAGAACTTAATACATTTACATATAGATTTATAGGCTTTGGCGGAAAGATTGCTGCTTTTCCTATAACAACACCAATATACAATTGGTTTGATTTATACAGCAGCAAGAATAAAATACCTTAATTAGAAAATTACAATTGTTTAAACACAACTTGAGTATATCTTCATACTTTGCGGAAAGGGAGGGATTCGAACCCTCGGTACCCTTGCAGGTACACACGCTTTCCAGGCGTGCCAGTTAAGCCACTCCTGCACCTTTCCGAAATTGAAGGCACAAATATAAAACTATGCCCTCGTATTACAAAGAAAATTTAAGTTAAAAGAAAATCATTTAAATTATTTCTCTATATAGATGCGTCTGGTTTAAAAAGGTTCTATTGATTAATGTCATTGCGATTCCGCATTGCGGGAGAAGCAATCTGCCGAGTTTTGTGCAAACTCAAAAGATTGCTTCGTCGCTCCGTTCCTACCAATGACATCCTATCCCGCTTGCGGGATCACTGCGAGGAACGAAGCAGTTTCACTATTAGAACTGAGATTGCTTCACTCGAGGACTCGTTCGCAATGACGATAAAGTCATTCTTGTGATAAATAAAGGCAATATCCTTTATTGGTAACTCGCAATGACGGAAAATACCTTTTTAGAGAGAACTCATAGTTGCATAAAATTTTATATCAACTTCGTTCTTTATAAATTTGCCACTCATTTTTAGAAAAATTAATGTTTACAATTATTTTAATTAAAGCCGTCGCTGCTGTTGTTTCGGCAATGTTAGGCGCCGGGCTTTTATTCTCGATTAAATTAAGCCACAACAAACTTTGCGGTCTAATATCATTTTCCGCCGGAGCTTTATTGGGCGCTGCACTTTTCACTCTGCTTCCTGAAGCTACAGAAAGTATTAGTCTTATTGAAATGATTTTAGGCGCTGCGTCGGGATATCTATTATTTCATTTGATAAGCAAATATTTTTCGCATGTATGTCCTGCCTGCAGCGCAAGCCATTTTGATGAAAAGACTACAAAAAAATATTCTGAAATAGTATTAACATTACTTGTTGCATTATCTATTCATTCTTTGTTGGATGGTATGGCTTTGTCTTCAGGCGGGGCGGGGCACATGCACAATGGGGGCAATAATGATTCTGTCTTTATTGCAATTGTAACCCATAAATTTCCAGAAGGTCTTGCATTAGCAGCTTTGATGATCGGATCAAATTACAGCCGAAAGAAAATATTATTCAGCGTTGCGGGAGTGGAATCAGTAACTATAGTTGGTGCATTGCTTGGATTATATATTTTCCAGTCAGATATATCTCCCGCAATAATGGGGGCAGTGATGGCGCATATTGCAGGCGGTTTTGTTTACCTTGCCGCTCACGCAGTGTTTGGTGAAATGCTTAAGAATCACAAATACATGGTGATAGCTTCCTTTACTGCAGGAATATTATTAATTTTGTTCGTAAGCAATTTGTTCGGATAGTTAAATAAAATTACTTTTTATGGAGAGATGCCAGAGTGGTTGAACGGGGCGGTCTCGAAAACCGTTGTCCTGCTTTTGTGGGACCCAGGGTTCGAATCCCTGTCTCTCCGCACAATGTATTTTATAACTCACCTTACGCAAGAAACAGTTGATCGAATGTAAATCGATTACGATAACTTTCGGGAGCAATAAATTAAATAATTTTTATCCGTTAGTCCCGCCTGAGGGATTAGTTCACGGATTTTTAGAGGAGCCTTAAGTACCGAAGTTTGTGAGAAAAAAAAAGCGCCCGGGGAAAATATTTCTTGCACTTAGTAAAAATATTAAATACATTTTAACAAGTAACATTTGGAGAACATGTTTTTATAAATAAAGAAAGAGAAACCGCATTAAATACCTCCGTTAGCTAACGTACATAGTGTGGTTTCGCATCTATCCCGATTATTTCGGGACAACATTATTTTACCCGCAAACGAGCAGCATGATTTTATATCGCTCATCTTCTCTTTTTTTGCTCATTTACAGATAAAATGCTTAAAAGTTAACTGCGTAGGCTTGCTTAAAGGTTTCAACTAGAATAAAGATAGTAATAAAGAGATTTTTTGTTTGGTAAGGTTTCTGCCAAATCAAAAATTATTTTAGGAGTTTTCTAAAATATTGAAGAATTTTTATAATAACAGGATAGTGATTTAGTAATGAGTGCAATCAAAAATAATCCTTTTAGAATACTTGGACTTTTGGGAAACTCATCTGAAAGGGAACTGCTGAAGCAAATTACTACTATAAAAAGGTTTGCAGAAATTGGACAGACTAAGATGTTTGATTATGACTTTCCATTTTGGGGAGAGATTCTTCGCAGCACGGAAAAAGTACAGGAAGCAGCGAGCAAAATTGAACAAGCAAAAAACAAAGTTCATTATGCCCTATTTTGGTTTTTAAACAGCGGACACATTGACGAAGCTGCATTGAATAATCTTAAGGAAGGGCATATTGAAAAAGCTACCGAGATTTGGGAGAAAACTTTAAAGGATTCGACAGTAACGGTTAAAAACTTTGCTGCAATAAGTAACCTTTCAACATTACAGCTTGGGATTGTTACATATAATGGTTCATTTGACCCTGAAAAGTTTACTGCATCCATTGAATTAAAGTGTAAGTTGATAATGTCTGAAGCTTGCAACAGTTTTATTACAATGGTAATAGGAGAAGGATTTTCTATTAATAGAGATACAATCCTTAAAGAGTTTGCAGACGAAATAATGCAACTAATTAAGCCTTACTTAAATAAAACAAATGGATTAAAATTAAGCCAGTTAATTAATGCCTTCAGCTCATTACCCAATGAAATTAGGAAATATGTTTCCAATAAGTTTACTGACAGACCATTAAACAACATTGAGAACCAAATTGAAAAAACCAAGCAAAAAAGAGATGATAACCCCAATGATGCCGAAGAATATGGAGAGGAATTGAACAGAAATACTAAAGAAGATTTAGCGTTTCTCAAAAATGTATGGGGTGCAAATAATGTTCAATATCAAATGATTGTTAACAAATTGGCAAACGAAATTTTGCAGTGTGCCATTGATTTCTTTATCCACTACCGTGATAATATTGAGTATGATCCTGGTGATGAAGCATTACGACTAATGAAAATTGCTAGATCAATTTCTCCAACTGGTCAAGTAAAAAGCAGAATTGATGAAAACATTGGTAACATACAACATTGGATTGATGATAAACCACATAGAATAAAATTTAATAAAGTAAAAAATGAATTAGATTTTATTGGGAAGAAGTTAGAGCATTTTCAACGGATGTCCCCAAGTATTGCGAATGCAAAAAATTTAGCTGTTTCGTGTAAACCATATTTAATAAATATGAAAAAGGTATTAGGAAAAAATGATGAATTATATCTACAAATTTCCAGCGCTGTTGTAAGTAACGCACAAGGCATGTTAGTAGCAGTAGTAAATGAAAAATCAGAAAAAGCTAATGATGTTTATGGGATGATTTTAGGTTTTTCAACTTCCGACTTAAAGAATATTATTAAGGAAGCACTCGATCTGACATACTATTTAAATAATTTTGATATGAATCAAGACTTGCGGAGAAGCTACAATAAAAATATTGAAATACTAAAATCCATTGCTAGACAGTTTGGATTATCGACTTTACCTCCAGAGAACCGGATTAATAATGAAATTAAAAATCTGGAATCTGAAATTGAATTAACAAAAAATTCTGTATTCTTAAAAGGTGAATTGAAAGCTGCGGAGATCAAATTAGTAAAACTTAAAATTTGGAGGTTTTTTACAATAAATTCTAAGGAGAAAATCAAAAAACAACAAGAAATAATAAATGAATTGGCTAAAAAAAGTGAACAAGAAAAAGTAATGAAAATTAAATATTTAAAAAATGAAATCAATAAACTTGAATCTAAACTGAAAGATTTAAACAAATGAGAGTTTCTATTTTAGTAATCGTAATCTTTATAGTTGTGAATTCTATTTCATTTACTCAGTCTAAAACTGATACTATCCAACAACTGCAAACCAGCATTGAAAAACTTGAAGCGGCAAATGTTAAGTTAGACGATCAGCTAAATGCGGCAAATACTAGCATTCAAAAAATTGAAAAGAAACTATCCGCTGCAACGGATAGTATTAATATTTTGAAAGATAATTTAGCAAACACTAATAATAATTTAGAGTCAATAGCAGATAATTTGGGAGTAAAAATTCAACAAACAAGCGAAAAGGCAAATTCAGACCTTTCTACTTTGAGCGATAGAGTCAGTAAAAATACTCTCTACTGGATTATTGCGGTTCTATTTATTGCCCTCTTATCGGTACTTCTATTTAGCTGGCTTCGAAAGCAATTAAGCAAAGAGAAAATAGGATTGATTGATCAGATAAAGAAAACTTCTGAAACCTTGCGAGACGAGCAAATAAAACTTGACGGCCAATTAATAAAATTGCTTGATACTCAAATGCAGTTGATGAATGCAGAAAGACAAACATCATCTGCGAAAGCAGAAGAAGTTGACAATTCATTGGCATTGAAGGTAGCAGATGAAATAATTCGAATTCAACAAAATTTAAGCAGTATGGACTCAGAAACAAAGGGATTGAAACAACTATCTGCTTCTGTTAAACGCATTCAAGCCAACTTTGAGGGCAACGGTTATGAAATAGTTGATATGTTGAATAAGCCTTATGATGCTGGCATGAAAGTAACGGCTAATTTTAAACCCGATGAGAATTTGAAACCGAATGAACAAATAATAACTCGAATAATTAAACCACAAGTAAACTTTAAAGGTGTAATGATTCAATCTGCACAAATTGAAGTAAGTCAAGGTGAATAACAATTAAAAAATCAAAATATTATGGCAAGAACAAAAATAGACTACGGAATTGATTTAGGAACTACAAATTCCGGCATTGCACGAATGGAAAACGGTGAACCCATTATAAAGAAAACAGACACTTTGAAAGATACAATGCCTTCATGTATCAATTTCAATAAGAAACAATCAATTATTGCGGGTGATGCTGCTTCAAATACATTTCGTTCTGATAGATTAAGAGCTTTAAAGAGTTTGAAATCTGATTCGAACACTTTTATTGAATTCAAAAGAACTATGGGAACTGACAAAACATACAGCAGTTCCAATATGAACAAGGAATTTACCTCTGAAGAACTTTCCGCAGAAGTTTTAAAGAAATTGAAATCATTTATTACTGATGAAGAAATTAAGTCAATTGTTATAACTGTTCCTGCCAAATTTACTATAAATCAAAAAGATGCAACTTCAAGAGCCGCAAAACTTGCAGGTTTTGAGCATTGCGAATTATTGCAAGAACCTATTGCGGCATCAATGGCTTACGGTTTGGATTCACTAAGTAAAGACGGTCTTTGGTTGGTTTTCGACTTTGGAGGTGGCACATTTGATGCTGCATTGCTAAAAGTTGAAGATGGCATTATGAAAGTAATTGACACCGAAGGAGACAATTATTTGGGCGGTAAAAATATTGACTATGCAATTGTTGATGAAATATTTATTCCTGATTTAAAAAGTAAATTTAAAATTGATAGCTTTTTATCAGGCAGCAAATTAGAATATTTTAGAAACGCATTAAAGGATTTTGCTGAAGATGCAAAAATAGCTTTGTCGTTTGCAAATTCTGCTGATGTATTGTCAAATTTAGATGACTTTCCAGAAGATGATGAAGGAACAGAAATTGAATTAGACATAAAAATGTCTGAAGCCATTTTTGAACCTGTAGTTAGACCTTTATTTCAAAAAGCAATTACTATTTGTAATGAGTTACTTAAAAGAAACCATCTAAACGGTAGTAATCTGGGAGCATTAATCTTAGTAGGTGGCCCAACATATTCGCCTATATTGAGGAAAATGCTAAAAGAGCAAGTTACTGAAAAAGTTGATACAAGTTGCGACCCAATGACCGTAGTTGCGAAAGGTGCAGCTTTGTATGCTTCAACTGTAAACGTATCTAATGAACTAATTGAAAAGAACCGTAATAAAACGAAAATTCAACTTGGTTTAGGCTATGAACCTACAACCGTTGAGAATGAAGAATTTGTTACAATTAAAATACTCAAAGACAAAACAGAAGGTGCAATTCCTGATAAATGCTTTGCAGAAGTAGTAAGAACTGATAAAGCTTGGTCAAGCGGGAAAGTGCAAATAGATGAATCAGGCGAAGTAGTAGAAGTAAAACTAAATGCAGGCAAAGCAAATGCCTTTAATGTTTTTGTTTACAACGAGCAAGGGGATTTAATTCCTAGCGAACCAAACGATTTTACAATTATTCAAGGTTCAAAAGTCGGCAGTACAACATTACCTTACAATATAGGTATTGAAATAAAGAGTAAAGCAAGTGGAAAAATTGTTTTTCGACCGATAAAAGGACTTGAAAAAAACCAAACTACACCAGCTACTGGAATTGCGAACGGATTAAAAACCCAAAAGCAAATCAATCCCGGCTCAAAAACGGACTTTATCAAAATCCCTGTTTACCAAGGCGACTATGGTTCGGAAGGTTCACGAGCAATTTATAACGAACACGTTTTTGATGTTATAATTTCAGGTGAACAATTGCCATCGCTTTTACCAGAAGGAAGCGATGTAGATTTGACTTTGAAAGTTGACAAATCAGAAAGAGTGACTATTTCTGCATTTTTCCCATATTTAAACTTTACTGAAGAAGTTGTTATTCCTGAAACAGTTCAAAAAGAAATTGATGCGAAATGGCTTGAAACAGAGATTTCAAAAGCAAAACAAACCCTAAATATTATTAAACAGGAAGGTGATTATGCCGACAAAGATTCATTGAATAAATTGTCAAACGAATTAGCTGAACTTGAAAAACTATTAGAACAAGGGCGTAGTGATTATGACCGCAAAAAACAAATTATTGATAACCTTAGAAGAAGTTTGCGAAAACTGGACGATATTCAAGACTCGACCGAATGGCCAAAAACAGAGGAAGAATTAAAAGATGCTTTCTATAAATTGGAAGAAACATTTAAACAATTTGAAGGCAAAGTTGAAGGTTTGAATGAGGATAGAATTAAAGAAGCGATTGTACAATTTAAAGAGCAAATTCCGCAAATAATCCGTGATAAAAATGTAAAGGTTGCTAAAGAGTTAATTGATTTAATGAGAGGTCTTAGTTTTACATTAGTTGACCAAGCGTTAGGTGCTCAAATGGAAATTATGATGTTGAAGGAATTCAATGACGAATTTGATATGCACGACTGGAGTGACAGAAATAAAGCTAAAATACTTATAAGCCAAGGTTTACAAATTGCTTCAACTAATCCCAGCAAACAAAAATTGAGACCAATAGTAATTGAACTGTACAAATTATTGCCAGGTATTGATAAACCAATATTTCCTGGTGATGATAGCGTTTTGACAGACTAATGCAAGAAAAAGAAAACATATTGCAAAAAGGGTTTTCCGTTGCCAATCGGTTTGAAATTAAATTTCCAATCGGGAGTAATTCATTTGCCCAATTGAATAATTGAATACCCGAAAATTCGGGAATCTATTTACAGCCAGACTTATTATTTTGGCGGATGTGCAATAAATAAAAGTCTAAAGGAATTTATTTAAAGATAATATTAATCAAAATGAGTAAAGCAAAGGTTATAAAAGTTCAAGGATCGGATATTGCAATTTTTACAAAAGATAAAAATGATTTTATCTGTATTACAGATATTGCTAAAACCAAACATGGCGATTCCAGAGCTGCGGATGTAATAAAAAATTGGATAAGAAGCCGTTCGACACTCGAATTTTTAGGGACATGGGAACAATTGTATAATCCCGGTTTTAAAGTGGTCGAATTTGACCACTTTAAAATGAATGCCGGTTTGCCGAGTTTCGTTTTAAGTCCCGGTACCTGGGTTCAAAAAACACAGGCTATCGGCATTTATGTTCAAAAAGGTAAATATGGCGGCACCTATGCCCATAAGGATATAGCTTTTGAATTTTGTTCGGCTATAAATCCAGTATTTAAGTTATTCCTGATAAAGGAATTTCAAAGGCTCAAAGAAGATGAAAGTAATCAACTTAAATTAGAATGGAATCTACAAAGAACTATTTCGAAAATTAATTATCGAATCCATACCGACGCAATAAAAGAGAATCTAATACCCAAAGAGATTACACAAGTACAAGCAAATTTGGTTTACGCTAATGAAGCCGACTTGCTTAATGTTGCATTGTTCGGCATGACTGCAAAAGAATGGCGCGATGCAAGCCCGGATAAAACCGGAAACATAAGGGATTATGCAAGTCTAGAACAGTTGGTTGTATTGAGCAATATGGAAAGTATAAACGCGTTGCTTATTCAGCAAAATTTACCTCAAGGCGAAAGATTACAACAACTCAATAAAGTTGCAATCGCACAAATGAAATCGCTGGTTGAAAGCAGCAGCATGAAAAAGTTGAAAGAATGAAGTTAAGATACGGCATAGCATTAACAAACGACCAATTAACCATTGCAAGAATGGAAAATGGTGAACCTGTCACAAAAAAAACTGACACGTTAAGGGATGCTATGCCATTATTTGTTTCTTTCAATAAAAAAGGAAGCGTTACTGTTGGCGATGCTGCAAAAAATTGTGAAAAGAATGATAGGTTAATAGCCAATAAATCTGTAGTTGTATCAGCAACGAATACATTTTCAGGTTTTTTAAGAACAATTGGAACAGATAAAAAGTACGCAAGTAGTAATGTCAATAAGGAATTTTCAAGTGAAGAATTACTTGCAGAATGTTTTAAAAAAGCCAAAACATTTGTTTTTGATGAGGAATTAAATTCAGCTGTAATTACTGTACCATCAAAATTTACAATTAATCAAAAGACTGCAATATTAAATGCTGCAAAACTTGCAGATTATAAGCAAATAGAACTTTTGCAGGAGCCTATTGCAGCATCAATGGCCTATGGGATAGATTCATCAAACAAAGACGGTCTTTGGTTAGTTTTCAATTTTGGAGATGGTGCATTTGATGCAGCTTTGCTAAAGGTTGAAGATGGTATTATTAATGTAATTGATACCGAAGAGGACAATTATTTGGGCGGTAAAAATATTGATTATGCAATTGTTGATGAAATACTTATCCCTTATCTGCAAAAGAATTTTTCAATCGACAGCATTATAAATGATAATGTTAAAAGAGAAGTTTTGCGTGATTCAATAAAGCATTATGCTGAGGAAACCAAGATTCAGCTAAATTCTAATCACTCTCACAGTATTTTAACAGATTTAGGGGATATTACTGGCGAAGATGATAAAGGCACTGAGTTCGAACTGGATATAAGTATTACACAAGAAGATTTGTTAAAAGTAGTTAGTCCAATCTTCCACAAGGCAATTGGTATCTGTAAGGAATTGCTTAACAGGAACAATATAGCTGGAGGTAATTTAGGTGCGTTAATCTTGGTTGGTAGACAAACATACTCACCTATTCTAAGAGAAATGCTTAAAGAGCAAGTTACTGAAAAGATTGATACAAGTTGCGACCCAATGTCCGTAGTTGCGAAAGGTGCTGCTCTATATGCTTCAACAATTGATTCTGAAATTGCGGATGATGTACAATTTGAATTGTCACCGATTTACCTACAAGTTGGTTATGAAGCTACAACAATTGAAAATGAAGAGTTCGTTACCCTAAAAATTCTTAAAGAGAAAACAGAAGCTACTATTCCTGATAAATGCTTTACAGAATTAGTGAGGTGTGACAGAGTTTGGTCGAGTGGCAAAATAGCAATCGATGAAAAAGGAGAAGTTTTAGAGGTTGCCCTAAATTCAGGTAAAACGAATCGATTTAAAATTAACCTTTATGATAATTTCGGGAACAAGTTGTTTTGTTATCCAAATGAATTTTCAATTATCCAAGGACAAAAAGTTGGTAGTACAACATTACCTTACAATATTGGCATTGAAATCAAAAGTAAAGCAAGTGGCAAAATTGTTTTCCGACCAATAAAAGGTTTAGAAAAAAATCAAAGTACACCTGCATTTGGTATAATTAACGGCATTAAAACTGACAAAGATATTTTTCCAGGAGATATATCTACTTTTATAAAAATTCCAATTTATCAAGGAGATTATGGAGCAGAAGGCTCAAGGGTAATTTATAACGAACACGTTTTTGATATTGTCATAAGTGGAGAGAATCTTCCTTCTTTCTTACCAGCAGGTAGTGATATTGATATTACTATTAAAGTTGATAAATCTGAAAGAGTTTTTATTTCAGCATTCTTTCCTTGCTTAAATTATACTGAGGAAGTTATTATTCCTGAAACTGTTCAAAAAGAAATTGATGCAAAATGGCTTGAAACAGAGATTTCTAAAGCAAAACAGACCCTAAATATTATTAACCAGGAATGCGATTTTGCCGACAAAGATTCATTGAATAAATTGTCAAACGAATTAACTGAACTTGAAAAGCTTTTAGAGCAAGGCGGAAGTGATTACGACTGTAGAAAACAAGTTATTGACAATCTAAGAAGAATTTTACGAAAGCTGGACGATATTCAAGATTCAATCTTTCCCTGTAATACAGATTTTAATAAGGAAATTGAAGAATTGAAAACATCACTAGTCAATTCATTACAAGAAGAGCATATAGGCCTTGAAATATTTAATGAGCATTTCGATTTTCTTTTTGAATTAAGTAAATCATTAAACGGAAATATACCTACACGTGAACAAATTGAACAAATTAATGGAATTAAAAATTTAGTAAAGGATGAGTGAAATTTTGCAAAAAGGGTTTTCCGTTGCCAATCGGTTCGAAATTCAATTTCCAATCGGGAGTAATTCATTTGCCCAATCGTATCGGGCAAAAGATGCTTCGGGCAAGATTATAAGGCTCGATTTAATTAATCTTGCTTCACTTCCTTCATCTTACTTTGACGAAAACGGAAAATTATTACAACTTAATTTGCTAAAGCAAATTAAGCACAACAATATACCAACGTTGTTAAATGAAGGCGAAACCATTATTGAGAAACAGAAGTTTGCTTTTTTAGCTTATGAGTTTGAAAGTGGCGAAACCCTTACGGAAAGGTTGAAGCGTGAAGCAACACTTTCACCTTATACCGCAATTCCAATTATTATTGAATTACTTGAATCAATTGAGTATTTGCATAATCAGTCAGACCCTATAATTCATAATGGAATAAATCCGAATACTATAAAACTGGATTATTCTTTAAAAAGGGACAAGCCCATTTTAACAGGATTTGAGCAAGCAAGGGCTATTCATCAAAATGGCCAAAGCGTTTCAATTAAGTATTTGTCGGTATTTCATACTGCACCTGAATTATTAAATGGAATTTTCATCCCTCAAAGTGATTTATTCTCAATTGGTGCTGTGTTATATCATTTGCTTTTTGGTGTACCCCCGTTTTTTAATGAAAACATCCTAAATCAACCGATTAATAAGCAAAAAGGATTATTGGAAGCAGCACGGAATAAACCTTTAAATTTTTCTCTTGCTGACGATGATTTAATTGATGAGCAAATAAAAAATACATTAACAAAGGCTTTATCTATTGAAATTGAATACCGTTTTCAAACAGCGGAGGATTTTTCCAAAGCGTTAAAGCGTGAAATGCTTTTAGAAACAAAAGACATTCAAAAAACCTTTGTAAAAACCAAAGAGAAAGAGGAGAAAAAGCAAGGAACAGGTTTTGACCAAATTGCAGGAATGGAAAACCTTAAACAACAACTTAAAGAAGATGTAATTGACTTTTTAAACAATCCTGAATTATACAAAGAATACGGCGTTCCAATGTTAAACGGAATGTTATTATATGGTCCACCGGGTTGCGGAAAAACTTTTATTGCTCAAAAATTTGCTGATGAAGTTGGGTATAACTTTGTAATGATAAAACCTTCCGATTTGCAGAGCAAATATGTCAATGCAACTCAAGAAAATATTGGAAAGCTTTTCAAAGAAGCAGAAGAAAAAGCACCAACAATAATTTTCATTGATGAATTAGATGCAATTGTACCATCAAGAGAAGGAGAACTTCATCAAATGCACGCTTCGGCAGTAAATGAAGTTTTGGCTCAAATGACAAATTGCGGAGAGAAAGGCATTTTTGTAATTGGTGCAACAAATCGCCCAGAAAAAATTGACCCTGCTATTCTAAGAACTGGTCGTTTAGATAAATCGGTATACTTACCACCGCCTGATAAAAATGCACGTTCGGCAATGTTTAAACTCTATTTAAAAGTCAGACCAATAGACCTTGGGCTTGACTATGATAAATTAGCATTGTTGACTGAAAATTATGTATCAAGCGATTTGAAATTTTTGATTGACGAAGCATCCCGAAAAGCTTTAAAAACCAAAAGTAGAATTTCAATGGATATTTTTTATAAAGTAATTAAAGATAACAAGCCCTCTGTTACATTAGCAGAAATTAAAAAATATGAAGCTTTTAAGCAGGAATGGGAAAATGCTAAACAAAATATTTTTCATAAAAATAATAAACCTCGAATGGGTTTTTAATAAAATTTAGGGTATTGATTATGACAGCATTAGAAAGAAAAGAATTTCAGCGTTTGCTTTTTCAATCGACATTTTGTCTTATGGCTTGTGATGGTCATATTGATGATAGAGAAGTTGCCGAAATAAGAAGAATGGACAAAGCTTCGATATATTTCCAAGGAATTGATCTTTCAAATGAATTAGACGAACTTTTGAACGATTTGAAGGAAAAAGGTAAACACATTGTAGAAGAATTGTTTAAATCCCTTGAGAATCTTAATCTATCAAGCGTCCAAGAACTACTGATACTTGAAGTATCTTTTCGTTTAATTCACGCAGATGAGAAAGTAGATGAAAATGAAATAAAGTTTTTACGTTTGTTGCGTTCTAAACTTAAACTACACGATGAAATAATCCGTGATAGATTTGGAGCTGTTGAATATTTGTTTGATAAAGATTACTCAAAAGATATTGTAAAAGAAGAAACACACAAAGATTTCTTTTCTACACTAGCAATACCTGAATTTAAAACTCTTGCAGAATATGATTTTTCTAGAATGATGAAAGAATAACTGGATTCGCAGCTAACCAGTTATTCCGATTAAAGTCAACTTGAAATTTTGATGTTCGTTAAAATTTATTAAATGCTTTCGGGGCGCAGCTATCCCGAAAGAACAAAAACAACCCTTGCTTTTTGCGTATGTAAAAAGTAGAAGTAAATCTTTTCCCGCTAGAAGCGGGATGGATTCCAAAAATAAAATTAACTACGGTGTTGTGTTTTAACAACTTGTCCCGTCCGTTAGCCAGCGGACTGACGGATAACACGCCGTTAGCTTGATTGAGAAATATGAAATTAGAAAATATAGGCAAAGCAAATCTTATAGATGGGATGAAGAAATCATATAGTAATGCAGAAGAATTACTAAATGAGGTATATTTATTACAAACGAATCAAAAATGGGCAAGAGCATATGCTCTTTGTCAATTGTCAATTGAAGAGATGGCGAAAGTCCCACTACTTTTCGATTTGTTAATAAACAAAATTAATGGCTATCCTATTGATTATAAACAAATGAATAGAAAATTCAAAGACCATTCCCTAAAAACAATTTTATCAATTGAAACGGAAATTGCTTTCTTCAAATTATACAAACAACAAAGTGGAGCAGAATGGGTGGATGGTGCTATTAAAAAAGGGGAGGAATTTATTAACAATATCGAAGAACTAAATGATTTCAAAAATGAAAGTTTATACGTAACAATAAAAGGGAATAAATTTCAATCACCAAATGTGATTATTGATGAAGAAAAGTTTCAAAGTATTTATGGGAAGGCATTACTAAGAAAAATAATGTTTAAGAAACTTGTAGAAGGTTCTGAAAATAATATTGAAGAAATAGCGAGAATGATTAAAGAAAACTATGAAAATGACAATGTAAATGTTGAATCAAGCTAGCGTTACAAGGATTCATGCCAAGCGTAGCCGGGTATAATACGGTGTCCCCGTAAAGAAACGGGGTCTATGGATGGACTAAGCCCCGCCAAACAAAATGGCGGGCAAGCTACAAGCGACTTAACCCGGAGGCTTGCATTTTCAATAGTGCATTTTATAAGTGTATTAACTCTTACGGGATGCAGCCATCCCGAAAGAAGAATATAATCCTTGCTTTTTGCGTATGTAAAAAGTAGAAGTAAATCTTTTCCCGCTAGAAGCGGGATGGTGCCCAAAATAATTAATACGGCAGTGTTGTGTTTTATTAACTCACCTTACGCAAGAAACAGTTAATCGGATGTAAATCGATTCCGATAGCTTTCGGATTCGAGAAATTAAATAATTTTTATCCGTAAACCAATTCATGAGATAATAAATTTAGTATGAAAAAAAATAATCAAAAATCACAGATTGTCATTTATAAAGCCGAAAATGGTCAAGTGAAAATTGATGTTCGCTTTGAAAACGAAACCGTTTGGCTAACTCAAAATGCTTTGGCGGAACTTTTTCAGACTACAAAAAACAATATCAGTCAGCACGTGAAAAACATTTTTGACGAGGGAGAATTGGCACAAGGCGCAACTGTTAAGAAATTCTTAACAGTTCAAAAAGAGGGTTCGCGCAAGGTTTCCAGAGATATTGAATATTATAATTTAGACCTCATTATTTCCGTTGGCTATCGCGTTAAAAGCGGCATTGCTACGGCTTTTCGCCAATGGGCGACTGCGCATTTGCGCGAGTATATTGTCAAAGGTTTTGTGTTGGACGATGAGCGGCTAAAAAATCCCGATTTACCATTTGATTATTTTGAAGAATTGACGCGAAGAATAGCCGATATCCGCACTTCCGAGAAAAGATTTTACAGGAAGATAACTGATATTTACGCTACCAGCGTTGACTATGATCCGACAGATGAGCAAAGTATCTTGTTTTTCAAAACAGTTCAAAATAAAGTTCATTTTGCGATCACTGGAAATACCGCGGCAGAGATAGTCGCAAGCAGAGTGGATAGTAAAAAACCAAATGTAGGTCTGACAAATTTTAGAGGGAACAAGCCGACAAAAGAGGAAGTATTGATTGCTAAAAATTATTTGAATGAGCAAGAACTCCTTGTTTTGAACAATCTAGTTGAACAATACCTTGTGTTTGCCGAAGGGCAGGCAATACAAAGAATTCCGATGTATATGAAAGAATGGATAGAAAGACTCAATGAATTTTTGCAGATTAACAGGAAGGACATCTTGAAAGATGCCGGAAAAATATCACACGAATTGGCAAAAGAATTAGCGGAAAAAGAATATGATATTTATTATAAAAATAGTTTGAATGAACCGAGTAGGGCAGATAATGATTTTGATGCGCTTGCAAATAGTACAATGAAGTTATTGAAATCAAAAAAGAAAAAATAATACGCTTGACCAAACCACGAAACGAAAACTTGACTCTGCAAGGCAAATTCTTGTCGGTAAAGTGCCTGATCCAAAAGCGCAGGTTGAACAAATCACTACTGCGCTATCTATAAATTTATGGATGAGTCTGGTTTAAAAAGGTTCTATTGAATAATGTCATTGCGATCCTGTATTGCAGGAGAAGCAATCTGCCAAATTTAGCACAAAATTAAAAGATTGCTTCGTCACTCCGTTCCTCGCAATGACGGGAAATACCTTTTTAGAGTAGACTCAATAATTTTTATCCGTTAACTAATCCGTTAGCTAATGGGCATACATTCGATCTTTCATCTCGATTTTTATACTGCTTTTTTCAGGATAGGATTTTCCCGGCGTATGTCTTTAAACATCTCTCTCAAATAGCAACAAACTGAATTGGCAATAGCTCCGAAATTAAATTTGATGAAATGCTATATTCGATCCTACCCATGTGCGTGCTTTGTTAAAATCTACCCCCATCATTTTACCTTTACCCATTCTAACAAGGTTATTAACAAGCAAAGGTTTATCGTTCCACAAATACATCATTCGGATTTCAACACGCGATTTTTCATCTGGAGTTTCGATTAATGGCGCATATTCTATTTTCTTTTGCAGTATGTAATTTTCTCTATCAGATATTGACTCAATCTTTTCTGGCGTAACGTCAACTTCAACGCCTGAACCTGCAAACGAATAGAGAGGTTTTAGAACATAATTTTTTAACAAATTTGTGTCGCCATTGAATGCGGCAAGAGAAATACAATCAGGCACATATTTCCCTTTAAGAAAAGGGAGGGAGTGTTTGCTGATTTTAAAAAACCAATTAGGATGCGGTACCCACTCCACATCCAATTCATCTCTAAAGTTAAAATTGAAAAGGATATTTTTTCTAAACAATTCATCCTGAATTACACGATTGTAAATTCTATTGATGGGGATCTCTTTTCCGCTGTTAGAGTAAAAAAGTTTTTTCCCTCTCTTTTTGAGTTTCGTAAGGCAAACAGTTTTTATTCCAAGAAGTTTTTCCGTTGCAGCAAAGTCGACCCTTGTTTTTTGTTGCTCGGGATGAATCTCCAGCAAAACCACATTTTCTGGCGAATGATCTCCGACAATTGTTTCTTTAAGCAATTTGAGATAGGTTCCATCATCATACCCGCTGAAATAGCTTGTAAACTCTTCCGGGATATTGAAATACTTTTTTGTGATTTTTTCTAGGAAGTATTGAAATGCATAGAGAGAAGGAAAGCCCTGAAGTTCAATAAGTTGTGGAAAATAATTTCCCGAATCATCTTTACAAATAGCAAAATCAATTTGTAATAATTGCGGATGTTCGTCTTCATTTGGAAGCCGCATCTGTTCGGGCGCTGCAAATTTAGAATGCTCTTTGAATTCATCAGTTCGAAGTTGACGCAAAATATCGTCACAAGCAGCTTGCAGCTCCAGGCTAAATTCATGTGAAAGAAATAGCGGGGTTTCGGATACACGAAAATCAACAGGATAAATTAATATGCTATTTAATTCCGCTATATATTTTTCATAAACAGAGTGGCTAAATTGAGAATTAAATTTCTTTCGTAATTCGGGAATCATTCGGTCTTTCTTGTGGTTGATTTTTAATTAGGCTGCTTCGGCTTCGGGACGAAGTTTTCCGACTGCATTTTTCAGAAAGTTCGGTAAAACTGTTTTTTTTGTCAGCAATATCCCATTTTCATCTTCAAGATAACCGAGCATCTCGTAATATTTAGCTTCGCCGAAGTTTGAAACCACATATTCTTTTCTTTCCGGTTTTCTAAAATGATAATACATACTTGCCGCGTCAGCTTCGGGGTGAAATTGTGTTCCAACTATTTCATCGGAAAGCCTGACAGACATTATCGCTCTTTCGTAATCAACATGAGGTCTAACTTTTTCGAGAGTTAAAATTTTTGCGCCCATGTCTTTCATAATTTTTTCATTTGGTTGAACTACCTGCCAATCGCGAAAATCTGCAATAACAAATGGGTTCTTAAGCGACTCAAACAAAATATCTTTTTCGCCTTCCGCAGTTTTATGCGTGGGGTAAATGCCAAATGATTTTTCGCGGCGTTTATTCACTTCGGCAAATCTAAAATATCTCGCCATCATCTGAAATGAATGGCAGATAAAAAAAACATACTTCTTTTGATAATTGTTTCCGTTATTGTGCGAAATTATTTTATCCATCAAAAGAAAGTATTTCTTCTCCCACTCTTTCCCTTCTCCTTCGAAAGGGCTTCCGGGTCCGCCGGAAGAAATAAATATATCGTAACTGATATCGGGAATTTCGTTTTTGTATCGCAAATCGAAAAGATCATATTCAAATTCTATATTTTTTAATTTGCATTCTGTTTCGTTTAATATATCCTTCAGACAGCGGATTCCCTGATTATCTTCATTATTATATAAATCGATGATGGCGGCTTTTATTTTGCTGCTCAAAATTTCTCCGGTTGTTAAAAAATTATTCTGTTAATCCTATGTGTGTTTCTTCAATAATGAAATCAACAATATTTTTATGGTCGGAGGACTGTTCCCAAACATCAAGTTGTCTATCGGCTCCGGTTCCCATTTCTAAAATTGTGTTGATATAATTCAATTCTTCGCGGCTGTCTAGTTCGTCAACTACATCATCAACAAATTCTAACAGCTCGTGAATTAAATCCACTGCTGGAACTTCAGTTTGCTTTCCAAAATCTATCAGCTTTCCGGCGATTCCATAACGGCAGGCACGCCATTTATTTTCGGCAATCAAAGCGCGGCGGTAAAGCCGGAAACCGAGATTTTGTTTAATTAATTTATAAAGTTTTGCAACCACTGCCTGAATTAAAGCTGCAAGCGCAATTGTTTCATCCACGCGCATAGGAATATCGCAAACTCTAAATTCGAGCGTTGGATAGAAAGGATGCATCCTTATATCCCACCAGATTTTTTTTGCGTTGTCAATACAATTTGTTTTTACAAGCAAGCTTATATAATTGTCATACTCGGAAATGCTGCCAAAGTAATCTGGAATTCCCGTTCTCGGAAATCTATCGAATACTTTCGCGCGATACGATTTGAATCCAGTATTTCTTCCTAACCAGAAAGGAGAGTTTGTTGAAAGAGCAAAAATATGAGGCAAAAAATATCTTGCAGCGTTCATAATATGAATGCCGGCGTCTCTATCTGCAAATCCCACGTGAACATGAAGACCGAAAATTAAGTTAGCACGCGCAACCTGCTGCATGTCATCAACAACTTGTTTATAGCGGGGGTGAGATGTAATTTTTTGATCTTTCCAATGAGAAAATGGATGAGTCCCTGAGGCGGCAATTCTAAGTCCATTGTGTTTGGCAAGTTTTGCGAGTTCGCTGCGAAGTCTAAATACTTCTGTTTTTGCTTCTTTGATATTTTTACAAATATCCGTCCCTATTTCCACAACGGATTGATGCATCTCCGGTTTAACGTTCTCTTTTAATATTAATTTCCCATCTTCCAAAATTTGTTGAATATGAGAACGTAACTCCCGCGTGTTAGGATCAACAATTTGAAATTCTTCTTCGATGCCGATTGTAAAATTCGATTCAGACATTTTCTACGCCTTTAAATTAATCATTGACGGATTTCTTTACGAACTCGCCCCATGTCAAATTCATTTTTCCATTTTTGTGTAGTTTAGCTTTTTTCACAGCCATAGTTGCGGCAGTCTCTACAACCCAATCAAAATTTTCCTGCCCTACAGATTTTACATCGGCATCCGGTGCGGGATTACAGAAATCAATTGCATACGGAATTTCGCTACGCACTGCAAATTCAACCGTATTGAAATCGTATCCTAACAAGTTATTCAATTTCAGAACATCGGTTTCAATTCGATTCATTAATCCTTTTTCTTTTGGCAGTGGATTTTTAACATAACGGAGATGATGCGGTTGTTTGGGATCGTATTGCATAATTCTAACATCTTTTCTATCGATACAGTAACAACGGAAGTAATCTGTAAATTCAATTTCTTCCTGAAGCATCATTACAAGTTGATCGGTTTCATCGTAAGCCTGAAAAAACTGATCGCGGTTTTCAACTCTATAAACATTCTTCCAGCCCCCGCCTGCAAATGGCTTAAAGAACGCTGGAAATTTTACGTATTCGAAAATTCCTTCCCAATCAAGAGGATACTCAAGATTTCTAAACGAATTTGAATTTGTATCCGGCGGATGATTTTTTGACGGAAGAATGACAGTATTAGGAACTGCAACTCCATTGTGAAGCGCAAGCGCATTATTAAAGAATTTATCATCTGCGCTCCACCAAAATGGGTTGTTAAGAACAGCCGTTCCGGTAAGAGCGATGTTTTTTAAGAACGCTCTGTAAAAAGGCACATCCTGAGAAATTCTATCAATTAAAACTGCGTAGTCGGAAAGCTCTCCCTGAACGACTTTATTTATTTTTGCAAGTTCTGCAGTTACGTCTTTTTCCTTTTTTGAGTTAACCTTTTCCACAAAAGCCTGGGGGAATGTGTTTTCCTGCCCGAAAAGGATTCCAATTTTTTTCATAATTCCTCTTTAGATAAAAATGATTTGTTTTTTTTAGAAATTTCAATACTCAATCTGCGAAAGATATTCCGGCAGCATTTCATGCCACCAGTGCCAATCGTGTCCAAAGCCAGGTCGGTTATCCAACCAATGCTCAACACCAACTGCGTTGAGAAGGTTTGATAATTTTATATTATCTTCAAGGCACATATCCAAATTTCCAGTACCAAGAATTATTCCCATTTCCTTCATTCTATCTATATACCATTTATCGTGAAGGTTGGCGAGATAATCTGGCGGATTATTGAAATAACAATTCTCGTCGTAATACCCCATTATAAATTGTTTGATATCAAATGCGCCGCCGAGACTAAACATATAACCCACTTTGTCCGGATGGCGGAATGCGATATTAGCTGCATGATAGCCGCCAAAACTTGCGCCGGCAACACCTACTTTATAAAAACCGGTCTCCTTCTTAGCCATCTCAAATACATCATTTAGAATAACATTTTCATAGGCGTTGTGTGTTTTCACTCTGTCTGCCGGGTGAATAGAATAACTATACCAGCTTTCGCCATCTATCCCGTCAGGGCAATAAATTTTTACCTTCCCGGATTCTAAAAAATGTGAACACGCATCTATTAATTTAAAATCTTTATTTTCGTAATGTCTTCCTTTTGATGTCGGGAAAAGAATAATTGGATAGCCAGAATATCCGAATACCAACATTTCGAAATCACGGCTGAGGTATTGTGTGTACCACTTCCTATATTCTTCTTTCACGAAAATCCTTTTTAAATGAGATAATAAGCAATA
>MNYQ01000216.1 GCA_001873185.1 Ignavibacteria bacterium CG2_30_36_16
GTGTGAAGCGAAAAAAAACGCTGCTGATATTGAGCTATCTGTTTCCAACAGAGTTTTAAGCGAGTATAAAAATGAACTTGAAAAACAAAGCCCAAGAATGGCGGAATATCTTGAAAGTATGTCTAACGAAGCATATTTCACCGCGCTTCAGGAGCAGATAGCTCGTCTTCAGGTAAATAAAGATTTAGCTCTCGCTGAGAAAAAATCTAAAATAGATACTAAAACTCTCATAAAAGAATACGACCAAAAAATTACTGATCTTAAGCAGAAACTTGATGAGAAAATTAGTGTAATTAAAAAAGGAATTTTTGCCAGCAGCCCCGAAGAAGTAAAAAAACTCAGTCAAAATATCATTGAAGAGGAAGTAAAAAATCAATCGCTAAAAATTACATCCACAGAGTTAGCGGCAGTTGTTAGGACTTACGATGCAAAATTTAATCAACTTCCTACAACGGCTATTGAGCTTGCCAGGTTCCAGCGTCAAAGGGAATCACTTGAAAAATTATATATCCTTGTTGAAGAAAAGTACCAGGAAGCATTAATTAATGAACAGTCTCAGCCAGGTAACGTGCTCATCATTGATGCAGCCCGCAAAGCTAACCAGCCTTCAAAACCGAATAGGCTTTTAATTGTTCTTATTGGATTAGTATTAGGGGGTGGTATGGCTTTCGGTTATGTATTTATAAGAAATTATTTTGATAACACAGTCAAAACTCCGGAAGATATTCAAAATAGAAACATCAGCGTTCTTGCCTGGATCCCCCAAATTGAAGGCAGCCCGATTGACGGTCAAAAAGATTATGAGTTTGTGGTTGCAAAACGACCTGATTCAATACCGAGTGAAGCTTTTAGAGCTTTAAGAACAAGAGTACAGTTTTCAAAAATTGACCGCGATGCGCTTAAAGTAATATTAGTTACATCCTCCGCACCACAGGAAGGTAAAACAACAGTAAGTATAAACCTTGCCGGTAGTTTCGCCCAAACAAATAAACGTACTTTAATTGTGGATTGCGATTTGCGAAAACCGAGGATGCACAATGTTTTTAAGCAGGCACGTTTTCCGGGTGTGATAGATTATTTATTCGGGCAGGCTACTCTTAATGAAATTATTAGGAAGAGTGAATTAAATAATTTAGATTTTATTACAGCCGGAACTATTCCTCCCAATCCCGCTGAAATGTTAGAATCAGACCAGATGGGGCAGTTCATAAATGATATGAGGGAAAGGTACGATATAGTAATTCTTGATTCACCTCCTATTATTGCTGTAACTGATTCTGAAATTTTGGCAAGAAAAGTTGATGGAACAATACTTGTCGTATCTGCTGAAGTAACTGAAATTGAAATGATGGAAAAATCTATCGACTTGCTTAAAAATGCACATGCGCCCTTTATTGGGACGGTACTCAACAACTTCAGTTATAAAAGCGGTTATGGTTCTTATTACAAATATTATTATTACTATTCCCGCCCGACAAATGGCGCTAAAAGTAAATCGAAATCTGGATCGGTTGAAAAAAAATCATAATATTTTTTTAACAAAAAACACAAAACAACTTGTTAAAAATTAAAAATTACATTTTTGCATTATTCCTTTTAGGAAGCATCCTGCTTTTCGGGCAGGAGTTTCCGGATTATCAGGAAAGGATGTTTTTAACTCTTTCCGATTCACTTCGCTCACCAAATATAATGTCTCAAGCCACCGAAGGAAGCATTGATGCTGAAGAATATCTTATTGGCGCCGGGGACAAACTATTTATTTCCATAAGTGGTATGCAGGAATTAAACTATACGCTTTCCGTAAATCACGAAGGAGTTGTTTTTATTCCTAAGGTTGGTGTGGTTGATTTGCGGGATTTAAATTTAAAACAAGCCCGTAAAAAAATTGAGGAGAAAATATTAAATTACTTTAAAAATGTTGAGGTAAATGTCCTTCTTGTTGAGCTAAGGAAAATTAAAGTTTCATTAATCGGCGATGTTGGAAAACCCGGTGTTTTTATCTTTCCTGCAAATGCACGGCTGATGGATTTAATAATTAATTCTGCCGGGCTTAATCCCACAGCAAATTTTAGAGAAATTCTTATTAAATCTAAAAATGAGGAAAATTTATATTTTGATCTTCTACCTTTCTTAAGGTTTGGCGATAGGAAAAACAATCCTTTACTCCACGAGGGAGATATAGTTGTTGTCAATAAAATTGATGAAACGGTTTTTATTGCAGGCGAAGTAAGTTATCCCGGCACTTATGAATTTAAAGAGGGAGAAACTATTGAGGAATTGATTCATCTTGCCGGAGGGCTGCTTAACAAAGCACGCAGAGACAGCATTGAAGTTATAAGGTTTGTTGATGACGGATTTTCTCAGCAAAGTAAATTTTATTCATTTGATGAAATTCGTGAAGGGAAAATTCCACTGTCTAAATATGACAATATACTTATAAGAAAAATACCAAGAATTTTCGAAAACCGGTTTGTAGTTATTTCGGGAATGATTAAGTATCCCGGTTATTATAAGATCAAAAAAGATTCAACCACTCTGCTTGACATCATTAAAGAAGCGGGGGGATTGCGCGAAGAAGCCTCTTTAGACGAAGCAAGTTTAACACGAAGCAGCGAAACAGAAGTAACTGAAGACCCTGAGTTCGAAAGATTAAAACTCATTCCGGTTGCGGATATGACTGAGGACGAGTATGATTATCTAAAAGCCAAATCACGCCAGAGAGCCGGCAGGGTAGTTGTAGATTTTTTTAGATTATTAAAATTTAATGATCAGAGTGAAAATCTCATTTTAAAAAAAGAAGATATTATTAACTTTCCTGAAGTTAAAAACTATATAACGATGTTAGGTCAAGTTGTTAACCCGGGACATATTATTTTTGAAGAAAAATTATCCGTGGAAGATTATATTCAACTTGCCGGCGGTTTTGGCTGGCGAGCTTTAGAGGGGGATGTGCGAGTAATTAAAGCAAAAACCGGCGAATGGATAGAAGCCGATGACGTAGATAAATTAGAACCCGGTGATACTATCTGGATTCCGGAAGATCCGCCCGGACCAAAATTTTGGGACGTTTTTACAACGGCGCTCAGCGTGGTTGGTCAATTAGCCGCAGTAGTGGCTGCTACGGTTGCTGTTATAATTGCTACAAAATAAAATTATGAACTACCATCAAATTATAAATGTTTTAGTTTTCAATAAGAGTAAAATTTTTCTTCCCACAGTTATTTCTGTGGTGTTTATTTTTCTTGTATTGAATTTTATCTTTCCATTAACCTATAATGCAGAAGTTTCCATTTTACCTCCCGAAAAAAATTCCGAGATGGGTGGATTAGGCGCTTTGCTTGGCGCAGATGGATTTTCAAATATGGTTACCGGAGGAATGGGTAACGCGAATTCCCAACTTTTTATGGAGATCATAAAAAGTAGAAATGCTTCACTTTATGTTGTTGAAAAGTTTAAACTCGATAAATTTTATGACGTAAAAAACAAAATTATTGCAGCAAAGAAACTATCCGGTAACTTGTCGATCGAAGTTACCAAAGAAGGTATCATTAAATTAAATGTTGATGTTAAAACAGGTTTTTTTCCCTTTCTATATAAAGAAGAAGTTGAGTCGGTTAGGAAATTAGCAGCTTCGTTATCCAATGGTTTTGTGGAAGCGCTCGATAAAATCAATCAGAGTAAGTTATCTTCAAAAGCTAAGAGAGCACGTCAATACATCGAGACTCAGCTTACTTCAACAAAAGTTAAACTTGATTCTGTTGAGCAAGAATTAACAAATTTTCAAAAAAAGAATAAAACAATTGCACTCCCCGAGCAGCTAACCGCAGCACTTGAAACAGCGGCAAAACTAAAAGCTGAAATTGTTACTACGGAAATTCAGCTTGGATTAATGCAGTATAATGCAAAAGAAGATAATAGAGCATATGTTGCTTTAAAAAATAAACTTGATGAACTAAGCATTCAGTATAGTAAGATTGAATCCGGTAATAATGATTTTTTACTCGCTTTTGAAAATGTTCCGGATTTAGGGCGTCTATTAGCGCGGTTGATGAGAGATGTTCGTATTCAAAATGAAGTATATCTACTTCTCCAACAGCAATATTACAAAGAAAAGATTCAGGAAAACAGAGATATACCAACAATCGAAGTTCTGGACGAAGCGATACCGCCGTTAAAAGCTTCGGCTCCAAGACCAGTATTTTCTTCGTTGTTAAGTGGATTGTTCATTTTTTTCATACTCGCATTGATAATCGTTGTTAAAGAAAAAGGAATAATGGAATTGAAAAGTAAAAAGGAAAATTAAATGTATAAACCAACCGCAATTGTAACCGGTGGAGCGGGTTTCTTAGGTTCTCATTTATGCGACAAATTATTACTGGAGGGTTTTAAAGTAATCGCAGTAGATAATTTATTAACCGGCAGTCTTAACAATATCTCCAATCTTTTTGGAAATGAAAATTTTTCTTTCGTAAAGCATGATGTTACTAACTATATTTTTATCCCTGGCAGAGTAGATTTTATATTACATTTCGCATCTCCTGCGAGTCCCATTGATTATTTGAAATTTCCAATTCAAACTTTAAAAGTCGGCTCTCTTGGCACACACAAAGCATTAGGACTTGCAAAAGAAAAAAAAGCAAGATTTCTTTTAGCCTCAACATCTGAAGTTTATGGTGATCCATCTATTCATCCGCAGAGCGAGGATTATTGGGGGAATGTAAATCCAATAGGTCCACGCGGTGTTTATGATGAGGCTAAACGATTCGCCGAGGCGCTTACTATGGCTTATAATCGTTACCATGGAGTTGATACGAGAATTGTTCGTATTTTCAATACTTATGGTCCCAGAATGCGTTTAGATGATGGAAGAGCATTGCCAGCTTTTGTTGGTCAAGCGTTACGTGGTGAAGACCTGACTGTATTTGGCGACGGTTCTCAAACTCGAAGTTTTTGTTATGTGAGCGATCTTGTAGATGGAATTTTTAAATTGTTGATGTCGAATGAAATTGAACCGGTAAATATTGGCAACCCTGCCGAGATTACTATAAAACAATTTGCCGAGGAAGTTTTAAAGATAACCGGTTCATCCAGTAAAATAATTTATACAGAACTCCCGGTTGACGATCCCAAAGTCCGGCAGCCAAATATTGAAAAAGCTAAAACTATTTTAGGCTGGTCACCTTTAGTTGACAGGCAAAAAGGACTTGGGATAACAATAGAGTATTTTAAGAAAAAAATATAGTGAATGGATAAGATTAAATTCTCATCTACTATTGCAGGGGCATCTATAATAATTACTCTTTCTACGTTAGCTAGCAAAGGTCTTGGATTTTTCCGTGAAATTCTTTTTGCAAATTACTTTGGTCTTGGAAATGAATTTGATATTTACTTAGTCGGTGCAGCCCTCCCCATCACAATAAATACGATAGTCTTTTTTATAGCGCAAAATTATCTTATTCCTATTTATCATAAAAAAAAATCCGCGCAAAGCGTTGAAGCAGCCGATGATTTTATTAAGCTAAATATTATTATATTTTTTGTATTTAGTCTGCTCTTCTCTTTAATTCTTTATGCTTTTTCAAATTATATTATTAAAGGATATTTAGGGGAAGTTACCCCAGGCGTTTTCTCTACAGCCCGTAATGTATTGTTACTCTTTCTAATAACTATACCGCTTCAAACAACCTTTGCTGTTTTTGCCAATTATTTAATCGCAAAATTTGAGTACAAACATCCTGCTTTAAGTAATATCATTGTTAATTTATTCGTTATCATCATAATCATTTTAACTCATAAAAACTTAGGTATTTATTCAATAGCAGTTGGATTCATTGGTGGATTCATTTTGCAGTTAATTTATATTGTCGCTTTTTCTAAAATACAATTGCGTTTTAAAAATATTAGTATTTATAACCTGTCATATAAAAATATCGATTCAACTTTTTATTTGATTATTATAATTGAAGCAATTACTCAACTGTTTATTCTTATTGATAGATATTTTTACACACAGGTGGAGCCGGGAGGCATTAGTGCGATTAATTACGCTACTACTCTTTATCTTCTCCCAATTTCCATATTAGCCGCAGGACTCTCAACCGCTTTATTCCCGAAATTTGCATCGGCTTTTTCTGCACGAAACTATCCTTTATTAGCCTCATACTTCAAAGATGGATTAGCAAACAATTTGTTTTTATTTATTCCTGTTGCAGTGTTTTTGTTTTTCAATAGTGATTTAATAGTTTCTGTGGTGTATCAACGTGGTCAATTTACACAGGCAAATACAACAGTAACCGGTGATTTGCTAAAAATATTTGCCGTCAGTCTCGTATTCTACTCCACTTACGCTATCATCAATAAATTTTTATATGCAACTGATTTGCTAAATAAATTGGTGTATATTTCTATTGCCGCCCTGGTTATCAAAATATTTTTGAATTTTATTTTAGTCGGATCTTATATGCAAAATGGTCTTGCCTGGTCATCCACAATTAGTTATTCTTCGATGGGTATTCTCGGTATAATTTTTTCGGTTAAAATTGTCCGGCAAAAAATTTCATTAGAGATTATAAAATATTTTTTGATTTTTACATTTACAAGCTTTTTCTGTTTTGGGATTACGTCTTTATCTTTTTCATTCCTGGATATGAATAATATTACTAAAATAATTGTTGAGCCAGTCGTTTTCGGGTTTTTATTTATCTCATCAACTATGATACTTGGGTTCAACGAATTAGCTTCTTTAAAGAAAATTACACATTCACTCCAGACGATTATAAGGTATTTTTAATGAGTTTAATAGATGATGTTAAGGAGTATGTTCCAAAGCCAATATGGGAAGTTTTAAAAAAAACCAAGCAAAGCTGTTTGAAGTTTTTATATCTTCGCGGAAAAAGACCGATAGTTAAGGGAGAGTCGACCAAAGCAAGAAAAAGGAGAGAGAAAGAAAAATATTTTAAGTTATATTGTAATGGCAAAGGATTAGACATAGGATTCGGCGGAGATTTAATTCTTCCTGATGCACAGGGCTGGGATTTTGAACATGGCGATGCTCAATATCTGATCGGGTTGGAGGATGAATCTTTTGATTATATATATTCATCGCACACACTGGAGCACGTAATTGACGCTGGTGAATCGTTGAAAAATTGGTGGCGTGTATTAAAACCGGGAGGTTACCTTTTATTATATATTCCTCATCGTGATTTATACGAAAAGAAAAAAAAATTACCTTCAAGATTTAACCCCAATCACTTCAGATTTTTTCTTATTGATGAAGAAGCTTTACCGGATACAGTTGGAATTGTTCCGTTGATTAAAAGAACGTTATCGAATTATGAAATTATTTACGCCAAAGAATGCTCGGAAGGGCATACAGTTACAGATCCCGAAAAGCACAGCGATGGTGAATATTCAATTGAAGTTGTTATTAAAAAAATAAGATGAAATTAAAGTTATCTATTAATAACAGTATATCCGCCTTGTTTTCGGTAGCTATACTCGTTTTAACATATTATTCACTTGCTTTTTACGCCCTTGCTGTCCTATTACTAATTATAATTCTTTATTTAGGAAAAGAAAAATTTATAATCCCGCTTATCATTATTGTGTTTCTCGTTTTGGTAAGCGATTTTACTGAAAGCTACAGAAACTACATAAACGGATTTTTAATTTTACTCCTTTGTTATTTTTTTGCAAAGAATTATAAAAATTCTTCAAATATATTCGGCTTAATTCCAAAAGAAATCATTTACTTCATAATGATTACTTTTTTTTCGATGCTCATTTCTTCAGTTTTCTCTAAGGATATTTCCTATACTTTATTAATTACCTCCAGGCAGATGCTATTTTTTGTATTAGTTTATATTTTCTTCTTTTTTTTGCACGAGAAGAATTTAATGATTCACTACATCAATTCTCTATTAATCGTAGGTTTAATTCTTGGAATTGTTATTCTATTTGAAGTGTCGACAAAAGGTATCATCGCTTTCTCTATACAAAATAATGCTTTTAACCAATTCGGCGGGTTATATAGTAATCCTAATGCTTTAGGTTTGTTGTTGACGGTAATAATTCCGCTCTTATTGGGAAAAATATTCTTTAATCAAAAAGAGAAAGTTATTTTTCAGCGCCTGTATTATACTCTTTTAGCATTTTTCTTTATCATACTTTTTCTTACAAATTCGAGAGCATCAATTGGCGCGGTAATTATTAGTATTACATACATTACATGGAAAATTAAACCTAAAGTATTAAAATATATCGCGGTCATATTCGTTGTTCTTGTTCTCATTGTTGTATCACTTCCGGTAATGTCCAATTATCTGAGTATCTATTTTAGAGTTGAAAGGATTTTCGAAAATACAAGAACATATATATGGGACATGAGTTTTGAAATCATTCAAAACAATTTATGGGTTGGTGTTGGTCCCGAATTATTTGGCTCGCATATTTTTAAGCATCTCCCGGTAATGTTGGGAAGTTTTGAAGCGCACCAGATTTGGTGGGCGAAATCAGGAACATCACATAACTTTTTTCTTTTCAAATTTGCTGAGACTGGATTATTAGGCTTAATATCATCTATATGGCTTTTTGTTTTGTTCTTTAAAATAGCTTTAACTGCAGAACGGAAAACAAAAAATATTGATGCCAATTATTATAAATTAACCATTTGCATAGGCAGTATCGGGGCGGGTTTACTTGGGCGTTCTTTTCTGGAATCCACCGGATTAATTTCAAATGGATGGATTACGCGCGACTTACCCTTTTGGATAGCTTTTATAATATTAATTCACATTCATAACAAATTTTCTTTTAACGAGATAAAGTAATTAAAATGAAAAAGGGTTTTTTATTTTATTTGGATTTACATCCTTTCATAAAAGAAGTATTATCCTTTACTTTAAATAAGATATTTTCCCTTATGAAATTTTTTAATCATAATGGTGAAAATTCCTCTGCAAC
>MNYQ01000166.1 GCA_001873185.1 Ignavibacteria bacterium CG2_30_36_16
TTTGTTTTACAAAGTAATTTACAAAATTATCCGGATTTTTATCCGACTTTTTCGTTCTTCATAAACACCCTTGCTTCTTATCCGTCTAACGGACTCTTAACGCCAGCCCCCAGATTTGCAACATGAGTATATATCATTGTTGTTTTTACACTGTTGTGTCCAAGTAGTTCTTGTATCGTTCTAATGTCATAGCCATTTTCGAGTAAGTGCGTTGCAAATGAATGTCTGAAAGTATGCGGGCTGTAGTGCCCGGCTCTCATTTCGTTTCTAACTTCGTCTAATCCGTTAGCTAACGGACTGCGTGACTGTTTTTTCACTCATTTCCATCTTCTCTAAAAGTTACTCGCTAAAATGTATTTATTTATTTTACCAATGGCAAGAAATATTTTCCCCAGGCGCTATTTTATTTCTCACCATCTTCAATACTTAAATCACACTGCAACCCTTCATTCTAACCCGGACAAGCCTCCGCGGGGCGGAACAAGCAGAAACAAAAAGGAAATAATTCGTAAGCCAACGGATTTTTTATGTCAAGGTATTTTTTATGTTTTTAACTTTTTACTTTTTACTTTTAACTTGCGGCTTGCCGCGCTATGTTTTATTCAATTACAAGTTTATGTTCCGTAACCGGTTTGTTGCGCGATGTAACATAATAGAACGCCGGAATAACGAACAATGTTAAAACAGTTGAAACGGCGAGACCGCCTATTGCAACCACGCCAAGAGGCATACGCATTTCTTTTCCCGCATCGCCTATGCCAAGTGCAAGCGGAAGCATACCAAGTATGATTGCAACTGTTGACATTATTATCGGCTTCAGTTTAGTCGGACATGCAATAACAAGAGCATCGTGCGGAGTTTTACCTTCTTCGCGCCTTAACTGGTTTGTGTAATCGAGCATCAATATTGCATTGTTAACCACAATACCAATAAGCATAATTATTGCCATAAGAGATGTAATGCCGAACGAAATATTTGTGAAATACAGCGAGAGTATTACGCCTATAATTGCAAGCATAACAGTAAGCATAATAAGCACTGGCTGCCAAAAGCTTTCGAGCATTGCGGCGAGCAGCATGTATGTTAATAAGAACGCAAGGAAAAAGGCAAACACCATATCGTTAATCATGTCGTTCATCATCTGTACATTACCGCCCCATTTAATTGAGTAACCGGGCGGCAGACTTATGTTAGCTAACCGTTTTTCAATTTCATTTGTTACATCGCCAAGAGGATAACCGGCGGCGGGCGAACCGGTAAAGCTTATGGTTGTAAATTTATCGCGGTGAAGAATTTTTGTATAGCCGGTTGTAAACTTTACATCAGCTATTTGTGATAAACGCATCGCGCCCATTATAGGGGAAATAACAGAAATATTTCCGATCTTTTCGGGGGAGTCAACAGAGTTATCTTCGAGCGTAACAGTAATATCGTATTCATTACCAAACTCCCGGTACTTGGATGAAACCATTCCTTCAATTGAAGCGCGAAGAGAAAAAGCAACATCCATTACAGTTAAACCTGCGTCAGTTAATAGCTCACGTTTGGGGTAAACTGTTATTTCGGGTTTGCCTGCGCGCGAACTCTGATCAAGATTCATTAAACCGGGAACATCTTTTATTTCCGACATGATATTGTTTTTCAGACTTTCGAGAGTTTCGAGATCCTGCCCGAGAAGATAAAACTGCACCGGTGCGCCAGGACCGCCCATGTTATCGGCAAGGTCAACTTTAATTTTTGCATTAGGCACTTCCGACAAATCTTTAACAAAGACAGAGATCATATCCTGAATAGCAATTTCACGTTCATCAACATCTACAAGCTGAACAGTCATCAGAGCCATGTTTGCACCAATGTCAAGGTCACCCTTCTTTCCGAGGTCGGTTAACATCGATTTAACCTCCGGATGCTCTTTAATTTTATTTTCAATCATCATTAAAGTGTGCCCGGTTTCATCAAGGTTGTATCCTTCCGGAAGTTCAACCTCAACGGAAATCTTGCCGTTATCTGTTATGGGCAAAAACTCAAAACCAAGTTGTGGAGCGAATATCATCATTGTTAAAATGAAGACGACAAATGAACCGACGATAACAGTCCAGCTAATAGGTTTACTTTTAAGAATTATCCTTAACCACCCGTCATATGTATTGATGAAAAAGTGTTCCATCTTTTCGATAGCTTTTGCAAGTCTGTTCTTTTCTTTTTGTTTCTCCGGCAGAATAAGAGAAGCAAGCAGAGGCGTTAATGTAAACGACATGATGAGTGAAAAGATTGTAGCAAACACAGCGGCAAGAGCAAGTTCAACAAGCCATTGCCCTATTAATGAACTCATGTTTGCAATCGGCAGGAATACCACAATGTTGGTTAATGTGGATGCCAGAACCGCAACGGTTACTTCGGATGTCCCTTTGAACGCTGCTTGCTTTGTGCCCATTCCCTGCTCTTTGTATCGGAAAATATTTTCGATTACAACCACCGAGTTTGCAACGAGCACACCGACAGACACAGACAGCCCCATAAGAGTCATCATGTTTAACGTTAAACCGAACATCTGCAAAAGAAGAAATGTTGAGATAATAGATGTCGGCATCGAAAGCGCAACAATGATTGTAGAGCGCAGATCGTGGAGGAAAAACAATAACACTAATGACGTAAAAAGAACACCAAGAAATACGTTACTCATTGTATCGTTTACAGAAGCCTTAACATAGTCCGAAACGTCATCCACTATTTCAACATTCATTCCCTGCGGCAGAGACGCTTGAATTTCGGGAAGTGAATTGCGGATAGCATCCGCTACTTTTACAACGTTACCGTCCGGACTTTTAACAACGCCAATTCTAATAACGTTTTCATCTCTAAGTTTAGTTTCGTTATTAAAATAAACTGCCCGCATTCTTATATCTTTACCGGCATCTTCCACCGTGGCAAACTGCCCGAGTTTTTTGGGTCCGAAAGGAGTTGGCACTTGAACATTTCGCATGGCATCGACATCATGAAATTCACCATCAAGGCGGACAGTATATTCCTGATCATTTTGTTTAAAGTAACCGCCGGGGATATTCATATTGTAAGCAGCTATAATCTGCATCAACTGTGGAAGCGAGATGTTGTTTTCGAAAGCAGAGCGGTTATCGAGCGTGACGCGAATTTCTCTCTCCTGTCCGCCGGTTAAATCAACTTTAGCAACGCCGGGCACTTGAGAAAAGCGGTCTTTTAATACTTTATCGGCGACTTCGTAAAGCTCTTTTAAATTTTGCTTACCGCTCAAAATTACCTGAACAACAGGAAACGCTTTGAAGTCAACCTTCTGCACAATTGGTGTATGCGCATCATCCGGAAGGTCGTTAATTATTTCATCTATTTTATCTTTAACTTCCTGATTAGCAAGGTTAACATTTTTGCTGAGTTTAAATTCCATAATAACAATTGAAAAACCGTCGAGCGAATAAGATTCAACTCTTTCAATTTCGCTAATTGTAGAAACGGTTTCCTCGATACGTTTACTTATCAGGGTTTCTATTTCTTTGGGACCAGCGCCGGGGTAAACTGTTGTAATCGTTACATAAGGTATTTCAACATCCGGCTGCAGGTTTAAGTTTAGTGAAAAATATGCTATTGCACCAAAGATGAGGAAAACTAAAAGCCCCATCGTGGTCATTATTGGTCTGTTTATTGATACTTTTGCAAGAAACATTTTTAAGTCCTCTTATTTAATCACTTTTACTTTTTTACCGTCTTTAAGCAGCGCTATACCCTGAGTGATAATTTTTTCGCCGGGTTTTAACCCGGTTTTAATTTCAAAATTAAGCCCGCTGTCATTTCCATTGCTTACATATCTTTTAACTGCCTTTTCGTTTTCTTCTATAAAAACATATGTGCCATGTTCGTCTTTATTGACAAGGCTTCGCGGGACAACTATTGCCTTCGGATTTTCATACGTTAATATTTTTATTTCGTTTGTAACGCCGCACATTAATTCACGCTTACTGTTGTCAAATTCCATTTCAACAGAAAAAGCTTGTTTGTATGGATCGCTTGACATTGCAACTTTTGTAACCCTTCCGTAATGCTGCTTACCGCCGCATTCCACAAAGGCTTTCATACCGCGTTTAATTTCTCTCACTTCACCGGAAGACGCCCAAACTTCGGCTTTAACTCTGCCCAATTGAGCAACGGTAAAAAGATGAGCCTCACTTTTTACATTGTCTCCCTCGCTGACCATAATGTCCACAATAGTTCCTGCAAAAGGAGACTGCACAAATAATAATTGACGCTGCGCATCAACATTTTGTTTGGCTACAAGATACTGAACCTCTGCCCCGTCAAAATTAGCCTGCGATGTTTCACCTGCTTCGAGAAGTTTTTTCATTCTCAAATAAGTTTTCTCCGCATTATCTAAAGCAGCTTTTGCCTGAATATATTGAAGTCCCGGATTGTCTTCCGCCATTTGCACAACAACCTGGTTTTGGGCAACGTTATCGCCAACCCGAAGGTTTATTTTTTCAATCTTACCTCCAAAAGCAGCGCCTTTTGTAGCTTCTTTAACTCCGCTTAAGCGGGCAAAGTAGCTGTAATATTTTTCAAAGGGTTGAAGTTTAACTACATCTAACTTAACAGGGATTCCTTCTTCTTCTCTAATTTGTTCTATACTTTTTGCTTCTTCTTCGGGTCCGCCGCCGCAGCCTGGTGAAAGAAAAAGTAAAGCTGTTAATATGGGCAATAAAAAAAATCTTTTTAATACCATTGGTTTATTCTCCTTAATGAGATGATAAATTAATTTTATTTTCATTGTTAATTCTTTTCAAAGATATTCATATAATCATCTATTGAGCCGCCGAGAAGCTGGTCGAGTTCCGATTTGGCAACAATATAATCGTAAACAGCCTGCAGTCTGTTTGTTCGAGCCTGGCGCAGCGCAATATCCGCATTTTCAATTTCGAGTTGATTGCCAGTGCCTTCTTTGTACCGGATAGTAGCAATTTCGTAGGCGCGTGTTGCAAGGTTTACATTGCGTTCCTGGGCTTCAACAAGAGCTTCAACTTTCTTTAGCTCATTTAATTTTTGCTTTACCTGCGAAGAAATAAAATCTTCAAACATTCCAATTTGATGTTCGGTTTGCTTAACTGCAATTTGAGACTGTTCGACTCGGTTTTTAGTTTGACCGCCCATAAACAGGTTAATTGAAAAAGTAACCCCAACCATTGCAGATGAATAGTTGTTGAATTTCAAATTATCACTTGAGCCTGCGTAAGAGTAATTAGCAAAGCCATAAAGCGAAGGCCAATATTCGGCAAGGTCTAAATCGATAAATGCTTCGTCAACATCTCTTTTAAGCTTCAGTGATTTTAAACTATAGTTTGTTTGAAGTGCGTGTTCCACAGTCTCACCAACAGAAGGGATAATGGAGGGTTCGTATTCAAACCCGCCAACCACATCAATATCTTCACTTTGTTCAACTCCCAAAATTATTTTAAAACCATCTTTGGCATTCTTCAAAGCGTTCTCCATTTGGAGAAGTGCGGGACGAATATTTTCAACGCGCACTTCTGCCTGAAGCAAATCAAACTCCGATACAAGTCCTTCTTTTTGATAAGCTTTTACGTTGTTCAAATTATTCCGTGCATTTAAGAAACTTAAGTTTGTTATCTCGTATAAGTTTTTTGTTAGAAGCACTCCGTAAAAAGCCTTTTTTACATTTAGAATTGTTTCCGAGACAATTCTCTTTAATTCTTCTTTTGACAGATCAACATAAATTTTAGAAGCGCCGATACCGTTAAATACGGCGGAGTTAAATAATGTTTGAGTTAGTTGTAACTTTGCTTCATAATTATTTGTTTGCGCAAATGATTGAAGCTTATTATCCATTGGTCTAAATTTACTGTTATCAACCGGTAGAACTCCTTCGTCGAAGAGTATCCCGTAGGTTGCATTTGTAAGCAAAGCTTCAAAATCGGGGAACGACATTTTGGGTTTTTGCAGAAAATGGGAAAAGTTAGCCGATACATCTACGCTTGGCAGAGCATAACCAAAAGCCTCATCAACAGCAGCTTCGGCTTTGGTAACATTTAGTGCAGCAATAATTATGTCGCGGTTATTCTTCAAAGCGGTGTTAATAGCTTCATCAAGCGTTAAAGTTTTTGTCTGTGCAAAAACCGAACCTTGAATTAAAAAAACAGCTACAAAAATGAAAAAGAGTATTAGTTTTTGTTTAAGGTATTTTTCCATGTTTTACCCGGAGTAAGATTTATAATTTATTATTGATTATTTATTATTTTCATCGCAAGAAGTTCTCTTAACTAATTACATTGTGAACAGAGCAATCTTTTATAATTGTTCCGAAATAAAAAAATTGCTTTTCCAGATAAATGAGATCTCATTAATAAAATAATCTTTTTAAGTGAACTCATCATCTTTTATTTATACTTTCTAAAATTTGTTCGGTATCAATCCCTGTTAAGATTTCACTTTCTTTCCAGAGTTTTTTTGCCGCCTCTTTATCTAACGAAGAAGAAGAGGAAGCCGCAATTTTGTTGTTGATGAAATATTTCCCGGTTACGTTTTTTGCCTCATCATTTGATGCAAGATAAAGAATCGTCTCGGCACCTTTTTCTGGAGATGAAAGAAAAGGTTTTGCAAGCCAATATAGAATCTTTCGCATCATCGAAGCATCGGGGTCGTTTTCAACAGCGTTGGTGGCAACAATTCCAGGATGAAGCGCATTTACATTTACAGGAAATCCTTTGAGTTTACTCGAAAGTTCATAAACAAAAAGAAGATCTGCAAGTTTAGCCCGGCATGCAGCGCACATACCGGTGTACCGTTTCTTCATCTGTAAATCATTAAAATTAATTTTGCCATGACGGTGATACTCGCCATTAACATTAATGATTTTTCCGCCGCCGTTTTTGGTAATTAAATCGAGTAAAAGATTTGTAAGTAAAAATCTCGAAAGATAATTTACCTGAAAAGTGGCTTCAATTCCGTCTTTAGTAACATGTCTTTTTGAGAAATAAGCGCCCGCATTATTGATCAGTATATCAATTTTTTTATGATGACTACGAATATTATCCGCGCATTCTTTGATAGATTCGAATGAAGACAGATAACAAAGTTGAATTTCAATATTTTTATTTCCGGTTAGAGTGATAATTTCTTTTAAAGCAGCTTCGCCCCGGAATCTGTTTCGCACTACAAGTATTATATTTGCTCCAAACCTCGCAAGCCCGACAGCCGCAGCTTTTCCGATGCCGGAGTTCCCGCCGGTTATAATACATGTTTTGTTTTTCAATAATTCCATTATCAAACTTCTAATTAAAATTCTGTTTCAATACCGTTGGAGGCAATTGAAATTTGAGAGTATCAAAAAAACCTTCTCAAATTCATCTCGCAAACAAAAGTTTTTTTAGCAGACTAATTTTTCTAAAAACCGGGAACAAAAATATGTTATAGTCAAGTTAAAGTCGTCCTTTTTTATGAGAACGGTCAGAGTTTGTTGTAGCGTCCGATGAGTTTGAACTCAGGATTGTCTCTTTTGATGATAGGCGGCAAAATTAGGTGATTAGATTTTTGAGCGATTATTTTTTTTAAGCATTTCCTGTTTGAATTGCGATGGGGTCTGTCCGGTATATTTTTTAAAAGCGTTATTAAAAGAAGATTTCGAGTTAAAGCCGGTCTCTTCACTAATCGCAAGAATTGTTAAAAGTTCTCCCCGTGGGTCGAGAAGGAGTTTTTTCGCTTCCTCAATCCGGTAGCTATTAATAAAATCGAAAAAGTTTTGTCCGATTTTGTCGTTTATAATTTGGGAGAGATGATGCGGTGAGATAGAAAGCCGGTCAGCTAATTTTTGAAGAGTAAGATCGCCTTCGAAGTAAGGTTTTTCTTCGGTCATTATTAAAAGCAATTCTTCTGAATGTTCATCTGCCCGTTCATCTGTAAGAGAGGATTTTTCATACTTCTTATTTTTGGGCGTTTCTTTTTCGGGCGGAAAAATTATTGGCTGCTGAAGTCCCCAAAATCCAAGTCCTACAATTATAATAGAGACGAGCACGGGAATTACTACAACATAAATCTGCACGAGATTAATACCGGCAAGAAAGAGAATACTGAAACATGCAATTAATCCAAAAACAAAAACAAATGCATTAATACCAAGATTTACCCAGCGGAGATTTATTTTATCAATTGACGATAAGCTGTTTTTAATTCGTTCTAAATGTTGTCTTAATAATATTTTTATATAGTATATGTAGATAAACAGGTGAACCATTTGAATGAAAATTATTACCGTGCCTTCAACGTCAAATGATTGAGTCATAAACGAATTTACTTTTTCACTTCCATAAAAAGGCACAGAAAACAGCCGGTAAATAATTAATGTAATTAAAGGGATAAGATGTAGATAGCACCTGCTCTTTAATTGAAAGTCATTTTCGGTTAAAGCGCGAACGTAGTAATAAAACAGAGGTCCGAATAGAAAAATCACTGTGGAAGCGAATGCGCCATAAAACGGGTAACCTCCCACAAAACCGATCCTGGCATACTCAAAACCACTTATGCTGATTGAAAACATAATCATCAGCACCCCGAGCAGCCGGTTGGCGGTTTTATTTCCGCGGTCTATGGCAAGTAATAGAATTCCGAGAAAAACGCCTTGAGCGATTCCTAATAATATTATAACGGAAACAAAATTCATCAGGGCAAACATTACAAAAATTATGAGTGCAAAAATAAGTCTTAATTGTGACTGATTAAAGGAGCGGGGGAAAAAGTGTGGCAGCGATTTAATTTTTCCACATCTGTCCAAAACGAATAAAAAAGGATCCCTCAAATAAAGTTGATAACTCACCTTACGCAAGAAACAGTTAATCGGATGAAATCGATTCCGGTAGCTTTCGGAATCGATAAATTAAATAATTTTTATCCGTTAACTAATCCGTTGGCTAACCATAGGCATCAACTTAAGTGATATGAAAATTAAATTAATTTTTGATTATGATGCTGTAATTCTAATAAAATAAAACAATATAGCACTCCTACGGAGTGCTGGTATCTTGGTTATTTATGTATTTCTATAAATATTTCGCCCCTCTGGAGCGAAGATAAACCAGTTAAAAACTCCGTTAGGAGTTAAATATTTATAGAACTGGATAACCCAAAACAAACC
>MNYQ01000113.1 GCA_001873185.1 Ignavibacteria bacterium CG2_30_36_16
TAATGTATTATAAGCCTGTGCGTGTTTACTGTTTTCCCAGATAACAAATTGTTTCCCAGCGGCTTCTGTTTTATGACACATTCCGCACAATTTTGATCCCACATATTTTGGCACGGGGTCATCGCCTTTAGCGGCATTGGCTATTCCTGAAAAACTTAAAAATATGATTGTTGAAAATAAAACAGAGAAAAATTCTTTCAAATATACTCCGTTATTTTTTTTAATATTATTAGTTAACATTAGTTCGTTCCTATCTTTTTATAGTTTTAGTATTTTTTCTCTTTTAAAGTGTTAATTGAAGCGCTGATAATTTCTTTAATTGTAGTTTTAAAAATTGGCTTTTGCGCAAGATGAAAAACTCCCTCTTCATAAAATTTACCGCCGTCTATTTTTTCTACGTTATTCGAAATTACAACAAGAGGAATCTTGGGTTTAATTCTCCTTATTATGGTTACAAGTTTCAAACAGTCTCCGTGTTGATCGTTGCAATCAAATATTATTATATCAAACGCATTCTGTTGGAGTTCGAATATAAAATCTGTAAACACTGTTTGTTTTAGTAAGCCTATCCCGATTTCGGAACAGCAGTCAAAACAAGTGTCCACCACAGCATCATCCGGGCTAAATATAATTCCTGTTCTCATTTACTTTAATTAATTTTAAGTAATGTTTCAGATTTCGTACCAGAATTATTGAACTTGATTATAATTCGTGTATTTATAAAAAAGCTTGTTTTTTGAAAGAAAAGAAGGTTTATCGCGGTATAGATAGAAAAACTCGTTTTTATTGCAATAGTTCTATCACACACCGCATCGCTAATTGGGACACGAGTGTCTCACAATATGGACAAAGAATGTCACACCAAATAAGTCAAACCGTAAAGGCGCTGCCGATAAGTGGCGCCCCGAAACCGGAATTTCATCTGGCATTATTCGTCGCTGATAGTTAACACAAGACACATTATACAGAACTACTACGCTAATCTGTTGGCTAATGGTTCAATTACTCTTTCATGGCTGATTATACCGTTTCCTCAACTCTTTTAAAATGCTTATCAATTTCTTTCTGCAATTTAATTGTTTTGGAAAGGGCAGTTACAATTTTAAGGTAAGTTTGGATTTCTTCAAATGTTAATGTTCTTTCTTTGCGATCCTTTAACCATTTTTCACAAACTTGATAACCGCCAATTTGATACTTCCAAACATTTTCTTTTACACCATCAAAATACTGTTCATTGTTTATCCAAACTTTCCCGTCTTCATATATAATTTTATCAACTTTCTTCCTTTCCGTAAATGGAAATTTGGGAATGACTTTTCTTAAATCATCTGAATGGAGTAAATGCAAATCTGCAAGTTGTTTGCCGAGTTTGCCAAGCTGAATAAAAAGTTTATAATCTTTAGTGAACGGAATACGCGGGAAATCGATCTTCAAGAACTCTGCGTATTTTGTGCGATAGATATTGCTGTAAAGAACAGCGTAGATGTAATAGAAAATATTCTTGGAACCTACTCCTTCACACTCTATATCGGTATCCAACGGATTTAAAAATGGTTTTTTAAAATTCCTCTCTAACAGTTTTCTTACTTCAAGTGAAACATTTGAGAATATCGCCTCATATTCTACTTCGGGTTCAAACATAAGTAATTGTGTAAGCGATGCTGTTTTTTTCTTTGGCGCTGCTTTCGGCTTACGATAAATGTAAAGAGGGAAAATATAACCGCTTCCATAGCTTCCGGCAGTTCCGGTAACATTAAAATCTGTTATACTCTGAGTTACAATAACATGTCGGAAATCAGAATTAGTTTGTCGTGATGTTACTAAAGCAATATTTTCTTCTAACATATGCTGCATAACATCTTTTCTTGAACGCTCAATCATATCATCATGGTTTAGAATCCAACGTTCATCAAAAGGGCGGTAAAGAATTTTTGTAATTGAATCATTCCAGTCCAAATCTTTTCTAAGCTTTTCTCTTTGCTCTTTTATTTTCCAACTTTGGTTTTCTGTTAAACTATAACTTCTTTTAAGAATTTCATCATCGATTTTCGCATTGATAAAATCTCTGATTCTTCTTTCAAGAACCTGTCTTTCGAAATCTATTACGAAATTATCTCTTGCAGTTACAATGCCGACGCTATTAACCGGAAATATTTCAGTTATCTTAAAAAAAGAATAATAGTGATTTGCCAATTTATTATCAGTTGGAATAAAAAGATGAAATTTGGGACGAGGGAATATCTTTTTCCATTTTACGTTTTTAATATCGTGTTTGTCCAGCCAATCATATTTAGCTTCTCTTAACCCAAAAATTTCTTGATGATATATTTGTTTCTTCTTCCCTTTTTTATATTTAATAAAAAATGCAATTGCAACACCTTGTTGAATATCAAAAACATTTTCATCTTTGCTTCCATCGGCTGCTTTTTCTTTCTTCAAACTATTGCCATGCAGATCAAGAATATAAATTTCATCAAAACTGTTCATTAACGATTGGCGCATTCCGCGGAAAGTAGGATTATCGAGATAACTATGGTTTGTAATAAAACCGAGAACGCCTTCACCGGTTTCGTCAATCTTCCATTGCGCAAATCGGATAAATTTTACGTAATCATCTTGCAACCATTTTGGATTTTTTTCACCAAGAGGTTTACCGTCAACTTGATAATAATCTTTTATCACGTTAGAAATCCATGCGCCAGTATTAGACGAATGCCCCGAATAAGGAGGATTACCAAGCACAACAAGGATTGGAACTTGTTTTTTTATTTTTCCGGCTTCGTGGCTTTCCGTGGAAAGTGATGACATTCCCGGAAACTTAGTTTCATCAAGTTCTTTCATTTCGAGCGTATTGGTTAAATAATATTTTATCCGCTCATCGTCCTCCATCCTGTAACCAAGTTCTTCTAACAGAAAAGACATCTTCATGTGTCCGATTGCATAGGGAGCCATCATCAATTCAAAGGCGTAATAATTTTCGAGAACTCTTTCTTTGATAAACATAGGTACAGCGCCGCCAACTTGATTCATTATCTCTTCTGCTGCTATTTCAATTGCTTTAGCTAAAAAGCTCAGCGTTCCGCCTGCGGGATCAAGAAGAGTTACATCTTTTGCTGCAAGTCCATCATTAATACTAAATTTATCTTTAAGTATCCGATGAAGCGAACGGACAATAAAAGAAACAACCGGTTCCGGCGTGTAATAAACTCCCCGTTTTTCTCGTGTCGCCGGATCATAAACCGAAAGAAATGTTTCGTAAAAATGTAAAACCGGGTCGCTTCCTTTTCCTTCGTGATAATATTGATCGAGAATCTTTTTTGCATCAGCGGCGGAAAGCACATCGGCAATATCATCAATAATTATTTCCATCTGCGGCGGCAGTTCATCTAACGAGATGAATTTGAAAATGTCTCTTAATATTCCGATAGATTTAGGAATAAATGAGTAAGCGAGTTTTCTATTAAAATCCTTTTCGGCGCGAAGACGCGCTGCAAACAAGCCGTAAGTAATCGTTTGTGAATAAAGGTCGGTAAATTCTTCTTCACTTATTCCCGCAATTAAAAACTCTTTAAACGCTTCATAAAATCCCTGGATTGATTTTGTGCCGATCTTTAATTCTTCGCTAACAATTTCATCTTTCAAAAACTTAGTTCTTTTTGCCAATTCTATCGCAAGAGTTTTTGCTGTGTACGTTTTAGGAAGTGAGAAATCTAAAAATCGTTCGAGCAGTTCAAATAGTTTATCTTCGTTTTCGAGCGGGGGAACGGTAGAAAGTTTTTTAATAACAAATGGTCTTGCAATAGAAATTTGTTCAATCTTTTCTCCATTACGATATAAACGAAATTCAGTATAGTTGGTAAGAATAACATTTGGAAAAGTTGATAAATATCTTTTGAGCTGTTCGGTATCTTCAATCCGGTCAAGGTCAACGCCTAAATCTTTAGCTTCGATATACCCGATGATTTTTTGCTTACCATCCCAAATTCTAAAATCGGGGTTTCCGGCTTCTGTTTTTTTAGGGAGAATAGTTACATCAATCCCGCAAAGCCGGGATTGATTCCGGCTGACGGAATCAATCTTCTTATTTCGTTGGGATTCGGAAAATGCCGTAATAAAATCTGCAAGGTGTTTGTAATAAGATTCTTCTCTTGCATCGCCTTTTTGATAGGTCTTAGAGATATTGAATAAGTATTTTTTTGTCATAATATAATATAGTAAACCAATTAAAGAATTGGTATTTCTAATAATTAGAGTAACGGAATAATATTAAATATCCCGCCAGGTATTTGGGTCAATTTTGTAAGTGTTGATCATTCTGTGAATATGCCTTCGGGTAAGCCCGGCTTCCTCGGCAACTTTTGTAATATTCCCTTTGAATTTTTCTAAAAGAAACATTAGAAAATTTTTTTCTATTTCTTCAATAGCTTTATGTTTAAGTTCTGTAAGCGATGTTCCGCTGTAGGAGCTTTGCAAAGTGTTATTAGTTATAAGATGGGGCGGAAGATCAGCCAGAGTAATTTTGTTGTTTTTTGACAGCGTTACTGCTCTTTCAATATTATTTTCTAACTCCCGCACATTACCGGGCCAATTATAATTTTCTAATGCATGAATAACTTCATTTGTAAAACCGCTAATTTCTTTGGAAGAAGATTTTAGACATTTATCTAAAAAATGTTCTGCTAAAAGTTGAATATCTTCTTTTCTTTCTCTTAACGGCGGCACATGAATATTAATCACATTTAATCTGTAATAAAAATCTCTTCTTAGCATCTCCTGCTTCAGCGCATTTTCAATGTTTTGGTTAGTCGCCGATATTAGTCTTATGTCAATCTGTATCAAGTCATTTCCCCCAACTCGTCTTACTTTTTGGTCTTGAAGAGTTCTAAGTAATTTTATCTGAAGGTTAGCGGGAAGCTCGCAAACTTCATCCAAGAAAAAGGTGCCGCCGTCGGCAAATTCAATCAGTCCAATTTTTCTATGCACCGCGCCTGTAAACGCTCCTCTTTCGTAACCAAATAATTCAGCTTCGAAAAGATTTTCGGGAAATGCGCCGCAGTTAACCGGCACAAAGGCTTTCGTTTTTCGGCGGCTTCTTGCGTGAATACTTCGAGCGATTAATTCTTTTCCTGTACCGCTTTCACCGGTAATTAAAATATTTGCATCCGATTTGGAAACATTTTCAATCATCTCGAAAACGTTTCTCATCACTAAACTTTTACCGATTATATTATCAAAATGATATTTGTCTTCTAATTGTTTTAGAAGATTTACTCTTTCGCGGAAAAGATTTCTTTGCCGAAGCCCTTTTTCTATTAGGATTTTTAAATTGTTTATATCAAAAGGTTTTTCAATAAAATCAAAAGCGCCGGCTTTCATTGCGGTAACTGCTCTATCAATTGTGCCATAAGCCGAAAAAATTATCACAGGCGTACTTGGCGCTAATTTTTGACAAATTTCTAATACCTCCATTCCATCATGCTCGGGCATTAATAGGTCGCAAAAAATTAAATCAAATTCTTCTTCTTCAAGAAATTTTATTGCTTCTTTTGCATGCGCAACCGGAACCGGTTCATTGCCAAGTACCGAAATAATTTTTGCACAGGCGGTAAGCATATCCGGTTCATCATCTACTATCAGGATTCGTGATTTTTTGTTCATTGTAACATTCTCAATATAAGTTCTTCGGAATAATTAATGTAAAAGTTGTGCCTTTACCGTCTTCGCTTTTTACATCGATGCTTCCTTTGTGTCGTTGAATTATACTTCTTGAAATGGAAAGACCCAATCCCGTTCCATCTTTTTCTTTGGTTGAATAGAACGGATCAAATATTTTATTAAGATTTTCTTTAATTATCCCGGCGCCGTTATCTGTAATAATTATCTTAACACATTCAGCCAGCTGATTGTGAGAAATTTTATTTTGTAAGATATTTAATTCTTTAAGCTTGATGGTAATCCTGCCATCGGTTGACAGAGAATCGATCGCATTGTTAAAAATATTTATGAGCACTTGCTCCAACTGTCTTTTATCCCCCATAATCGTTATTGCACCGGGTGGAAATTCTTTTACTATTTGAATCTTTTTCTCTCTAAATCTTGGCTGCAATAAATAGACGCTTTCATTTATCAAATCCCCGGCATTTACACTTTCCGGATTAAATGCTATTCTTCTTGAAAAACTTAAAAGACTTTTTGTGTAATCACTAATTCTTTTTGTTTGCTTCTTTATAATATCAAGCTCTTCTTTATAAAGATTATTTTCTTCTTCTCTCAGTAAAATCGAATCAGCATGAGCGGAAATAATTCCGATTGGAGTATTTATTTCATGCGCTACAGAGTCAACAAGCTCGCCGATCGATGCTAAGCGCGCGGAGTGATTCAATTGTTCCTGATAATCTTGAATTTTTTCTAAATTCTTTCTCGCTTCTTCCGATTTAATTCTTTTAAGGTTTAAGAAATAGATTATGAAAATAAAAGATAACATCGTTACAAGGATTATAATACCGAGTACAAAGAACAACTGAAATTTATCTCTCAATTTTGCCGTAACATCCGGCAGCAATGTTGAAATTGCTAAAAACCATTTTTGATTTTCTAAAATAATTGGCACATAAGCAAAAATTTTACTCGGCTCATCTCCCTGAACCCGGTACTCGCCGTAAGCAGGTTCTTTTGTTTGCAAAATTTTCAATTGTGTTTCAAATGAAATATGGCACGACCGGCAATCTGCATTTGTCTTGAAGATAGAATTAAAAAGCATTTCTTCATGTTTTGGATGATAAATCAGCCTTCCGTTTCCATCAAGTATCCAAACAAAATCGTTGCTGCGTAGTTTTAATGGGAGTATGAAATGTTTAATTAAAGAATCAAAATTTACAATGTAAGCGATTAATGAATTTTTTCTATTGACTTCTTTATTTAATGGCAGAACAATTAAGAAAGATTTCTCGCTGTGAATATCATCCAATCTTTCCGGCAACACTTCCGAAACCAAAAAATTATTAACCGCGAAGCTGTTGTGAAATTCTTCCAATAACACTTTTAGTTTATTCTCTACCCAAACAGGCGGTTCTTTGCCAGAGTAATAAACAATATTAGATAGAGAGTCAGTAATAATTATTGAAGAGATAATCGACTGATCATAGCTGACTCTGAAATTGTCAATCAACTCTCTTGATTCAATAATGTTATTGTTAAACTTAGGGTTACCCGTTAAGAAATTCATATCTTTTATAAGATGATCAAGAAAATACGCGATACCTCCGGAAACAACTTTTGTCATTTCTAATTGCTGCAGTTGATGATTCTTCTTAGAATCTTCGAGTATTAGCGAATAAATATTATTAACAAGGAAAAGAAACAACACAGTAATTGAAATCAGTGTAAAGAACAAAAGATATTTATATTTATTCTTCATCATATATCTACAAATACTTCTCAATCATTTTTAATAATTCATCCGCTTCAAATGGTTTGGCTAAGCAGTCTATACAGCCTGCTTCTAAAGAGCGTTCCTTATCTTCGGGGAATGTGTATCCTGATACTGCAATAATAGGGATGTGCGAATAATTATCATCGTTAGTAAGTGTTTTAGTTAAGTCCAAACCAGTCATTCCTCGTAAAGAAATATCCATTAAAATCAAATCTATTTGCACTGAAGCCAGGATTGGGAATGCCGCAAGAGCAGTAAAAGCAGAATAAGCATCATAATATTTTTCAAGAATTGATTTCATATACAACTGGTTTATTCCGTCATCTTCAACAACAAGAATGTTTTTTCTTCTACCCGGCTTGGACATTATTTTAACTCCAAAATAAAACGAATTCTAATTTCAATACATTTTACTTCCACAAAATTAATTGTAAAACAAAAATCACTCATGAATGAAAATTTTTTCAAGCGTTTGCATCTATTCATCTCCCTTGTTTATAGCTTCTTATTGATTCCTTTAGAACAAAAATCAACCCGGGTATAACTTTATAGATAACAGGGATAACCCCGCTTGAAAATATTCCAAACTTAACCATTTATAATATCCATTAAAAAGTTTAAATTAACAGTAGATTTTGAAGTTTAAATTAGCAAAAAGAATGTTAAGTTAGAGTATAACAAAATCGTTAAATCACTACAAATAGAATTATTTTCAGGCGTCGTTATGAAAAACTTAATTTTTTTAGTCAGTATTTTATTTATCGGCGGGTGTATGGAAACAAACGATAAAAATCTAAAAGAGAAGTATACCGAAGAAATAAAACAAACCGATTTAGATTTCTCGGCGCTATCGGAAAGTGAAGGCGTTACAAAAGCATTCATCAAATATTCTGATGAAGATGTTGTTATGCTTCGGGATAAAAAATTTCCAATTCTTGGCAAAAAAGAATTGAAGGATTATTATAACGCGCGCCCCGATGATGGTTCAATTCTAACATGGTATCCGATAAAAGCCGAAGCTGCAGAAAGCGGAGAGATTGGTTACTCGTTTGGAAATTGGAAGTATAAAACGAAAGACACAACGTTATTTGGCAACTACGTTTCTGTTTGGAGAAAAAATTCAAACGGCGAATGGAAATACATTCTTGACGGCGGCGTTACAACCCCAGCGCCTGAAGAAGGCAAATAATTTTTTAAATAAACTTAAGGGCTCCTCTGAAAATCCGTTAACTAACGGAATGCGGGCATATACTGCCAAACCGGCTTTCCGAATAGCGCCAATTATAGTAGAGTTTCTGCAAAATAGCTTCTCTGTCATTTCGAAGGAGTCTTCGACTGAGAAATCTCTTAAGAACATGAGATTTCTCCCTTCGGTCGAAATGACATTAACCTGAAAAATTTATTTTGCAGAAACTCTAGTTTTTAGAGATGCCCTTAAAAAATCATCTGTTTTCTAATGACAAATTATAACTCGTCTCTAATATATTAAACAACTT
>MNYQ01000095.1 GCA_001873185.1 Ignavibacteria bacterium CG2_30_36_16
CACACACCGGGTCATGAGTTAAATCTCCATCTATCTTCATCCGGAATTTTAGAGTATAATTAATTTCATCATCAAAATACCACAACCTGTATTTTCTATCTTGAATGTAATCAGGTCCGGTGATAAGTAGTTGACCTTCATTGTTAGAATTTAAACCACTTTTCCAGGTATTCCCGTCAACTGTACCGAACTGATGCTTTATACCGGGAGTAACGGCAGTAATATTCAAATTTTCCTCCGCCTCCCATTTTGAATAGTAGCCGGCTGTATAGTGGTGAATATAATGGGTAATTTTATGCGGATTATAAACTATTATACTATCAAAAAGATTTTCCAAATCCGTTTTGTTAGAGCTGTTTGTATGGTTTACAACCGTATTAGCGTGCATATCATGTATCTGCTGCAGATTTTCCAGATGCTGACTTTCGGGTGCGAGTGCACTGTAAACACCCGTACGAAATTGCTGGGCTTGCAACGCTAATGGGATAAGAACAACGATTAAGAAAAATAGTTTTTTCATATTTTTACTCCATATTTTTATTTTATAAATACCATCTTCCTCATTTCAGAAAAAAGAGGAATACGGGTTTCACTGCTTATTATATCTATCTTATAGAGATATACTCCGCTCGGGAGGTTCCTTGTTGTAAAGTTAGTTTCATAATATCCTCTTTCCATCTCTTCATTAATTAAATATTCAATCAGCTCTCCTTTAATATCATAAACTGCAAGTTTTACATAAGCGCGCAGGCTTAACCGGAAGGGAATTATAGTTGAAGGATTAAATGGGTTTGGAAAGTTCGGGTATAAGCGGTAGTCATCAATAATTTCCCATTTATCATTGGCTGATACAATAACAACTCCTATCTCCTCACTTAACAGAGATTCATTCCTTTGACTATCAACAGCGGTAAGTTTAAAGAAAAGCTTTTTAACATTTGAAGGAGCCTGTTGCACATATAATGTATCTGTAAATATCCCCACAAGTGTGGTAGTGTCTGCGGTAAAGTTAGCCGCAGTATCCCGGAATAATTTATAATAGCTGAAATCCGCTTCTGTATTTTTTCGCCATTTTAGTGTAATTAGATTGGAATCGGAAAATGCTTCAATTCCTCTCGGCGCTTTAGGGGAAAGATCTAAATATTTATATGATTCACCAAGCGGACCCCCGTAAGCGCCTATGTCCGAACGGCTCCCATCCGGGTCAAGAATAGTGGGATCGCCTCTGTCTATTAATAGCGAGAACATTTGCAAACGAAAGTCCGAACTGTCCTCACTTACAAGCATCGGGTCTGCTGTTAAATTAGTGCTGTCTGGATTAAAACCTACGAATGGATTATCTACTTCCCAGGCATTATTATATCCGAATTTAATAGTGTCAACTAATTCAAGCTTATAACCTGTACCAGCACCCTGGATAATATTATTGTTGACTACTTTATTGCTTCCACGATATACCCAAAAGCTAATTCGGTTACTAAACTTTCCCATTAAAAAATTATTCTCTATTACACCTCCCCCTAGTGAAAAACAATATCCATGTCTGTTTGAATTAACTTTTTTTACCACAACATTATTTTTAGTTTCTTTATTATTTAATATTAAATACAAACCATACCCACCATCTTCACAGATTATATAATTATTTCTTATAGTTGGGGATGTGCCAAAAGAGCCGCTTATTCCATGTGATAAATTTAAATTAGAGTATGTTATAATAATATTGCTATCTATGATCGGGAAGTAATTTTCATCAAAGGCTTCTAAATGTACTCCATATTGTACATCAGTTATAATATTATTTTTAAATGTTAAATTGGAATTGAATACAATAATTCCATATACGGCGCCTGAAATCTTATTTTTTTCAATTATAGTTTCGGGACCAGTATAGGAATTGCGTATTCCAGTTCCAGAATGATTTGTGGATGTAATTATATAAAAATTCTTGAATAGTATATCAGCGCCACCTATATATACAGATTGAAAGTCTGTTGGAGTAACTAATTCTCGTGTATCAATTATGCAACTGTCTATACCGCCACCAATAACAGTTAAGGATTTAGTAATAATTACTTTTTCCTTATAAACACCATTAGCTACGTAGATAGTATCGCCGGCAACGGAGAAATCTATGCACTTTTGTATGCTGTCGCTTGCGGTTGCCCAACTTGTATAAGGCGGCGTGGCGGTGCCGGTTTTGCTTACGAATCGTATCTCTGCGAGAGCAGCACAAGTATAAATTAAAAATGAAAAATTAAAAATTAATAATGCTAGTAGTTTGGTTTTCATCGGTAGCTCCTCAATGGTTTTATAAGGAAAAGAAAAATGGGAAACAGAAAAAGATTAATTAAAATTTTGATTTGGTTAAGGGCGTACTTGTCCGGCGGTTTCTCAAGCCGGTGGTCTTGCTGCACACTCGGTGCTGAGAAGCGTATGTTTGCAAGATAATTGCGAAGTAACCGGATTAAAGTAAATTTCATTTTAAGCCCGTCGAATTATTATGCCGTTATTACTTGCTCTATAAGTTTATCATTCTTAAGACATGGCTAAATTAATGATTGCTTTTATTTATAGCAACAAGCTGCCGTAAATTTAACCCGGATTTGTCATTAGGAATTATCGTCCGAGACAACAAACGGGCAGTTAAAAGTTTTGTGCTCGACCAAAGCCCTTCATCCGTTAGCTAACGGATTTTGAGAGATACCCTTATAGTATTGGAAATAATATTTTTGTTTTTTATGTCAAAATATTTATGTGTTTACAATTTTTAATTTTACATTGTACATTTTTAATTGCGGCTTGTCGCGCTATGTTAGTTCAATCCAAATCATCAACACGCATAACAAGCAATGCCGCAATGACGAATGAAATGCCTCCGAGAAGTAAAGCATAAATTGCTTCACCTCCAAAAAGATCGCGAACAAAAAATCCAAGAATTGCTGCTGCAGTTATTTGTGGAATTACAATAAAGAAATTAAATATACCCATGTAAACGCCTAATTTATCAGAAGGCAAGGAGCCGGTTAATATTGCGTATGGCATTGCAAGTATTGAAGCCCAGGCTAAACCGATCCCGAGTTCTGAAATAAGGAGAAGATTAGGGTTTGTAATTATATAAAAAGAGGCTAAACCTAATCCACCTAAAGCAAGGCTTATTGCGTGAACCATTTTTCTACTCGTCTTTTTTGCAAGCCAGATTAAAAGAAATGCCATAACCGCAGCAAAACCATTATAGACAGCCATTAAAACACCAACCCAATCAGCGCCTTCATTATACAATGCTGATTTCGGATCTACCGCTCCGTAGATATGATGAGTAACAGCGGGAGTTGTGTAAATCCACATGGCAAACAAAGCGAACCACGAGAAAAACTGCACGTAAGAAAGCTGCACCATCGTTTTCGGCATTTTAAACAGGTCATTCATTACTACAACAAGTCCGTTTGATGTAAGTTTTTGTTTTGTCATCAAACCAACTATTAGCTGAAGCAAACCGAAGAATGTTATTCCGCAAAAGAAAACCCCGAGACCGTAATCCATATAAATAAAAGTATAAAAGAGTGCAAACAATACAACCCCGATTAAAACCCAAATCCAACCGTTTCGCATGAACCTGTTGTAATCAATAGGTTCCATTCGCTGCAAACGCTCTTTTTGAGATTGTTCGCTCTCTGAAAATTTGGCTAATTCTTCCGGTGAATATTCTTTTGAGGTTATAACTGTATAAAGAACGGCTAGAAAAAATATTGCTCCGCCGATATAAAATGAAAACTTTACCGATGCAGGTATCATTCCCCCGGGGGCAGTATTACTTATACCGAACCAGTTTGTCATCATGTAGGGGAGGGCAGAAGCGATGATAGCGCCTGTGCCGATAAAAAAACTTTGCATTGAAAAACCGACGGTACGCTGATCGCCCGGGAGCATATCTCCCACAAAGGCTCTGAACGGTTCCATCGAAATATTTATTGATGCGTCCATTATCCAGAGCATCCCGGCGGCAACCCACAGAGCAGGGGAGTTAGGCATAATGAAAAGTGCAAGTGAAGCAAGCAATGCGCCCGCAAGGAAAAAAGGACGTCTTCGCCCGAGACGGTTCCAAGTTTTATCGCTCATATGTCCTATAATTGGCTGAACGATTAAACCGGTTACAGGCGCAGCAATCCATAGAATCGGTATGTCATCTATATTAGCGCCGAGAGTTTCGAATATGCGGCTAACATTTGCATTTTGCAACGCAAACCCAAATTGAATTCCAAGGAAACCGAAACTCATATTCCAAATTTGCCAAAAACTTAAACGGGGTTTCTGCATTTCACTCTCATAAGTTGAAGAATATACGGAAGTAAAAATAAAAGAAAATTGTTAGAAAGTCTTTAATAGAGTTTCTGCGAAATAATTAATTTGTCATTTCGAAGGAGTCTTCGACTGAGAAATCTTTCTAAAATAAAAGATTTCTCCCTCCGGTCGAAATGACATTAGCGGACAATCTTAATTTCGTAGAAACTCTAATATTATTTGCTTAGAGAGGAAATGATTTTATAATTTATTGGAATCGAATTGCCATTGTCTATTAATGTAGAATAGATGGAAATATAGCTGGATTAGTTAATAGAGTATCAACAAAATAATCAATTTGTCATTTCTGCCAAATCCGTAGCTAACGGAGAGAAATAACAATGGAGAAAAATTTAAATTTTGCAAAAACTCTAATGTTTACTGAAAAAATTTTCATTAATTGAAAACTTACTGCTGCCAAAAAATATCAATTGAGTTCCGATAAGGAGAAGTAAAACATTCTCGCCGATTTTCTGAAATCCTACTTGTTGTCCGCCGGCAGTACCAAAGCAGCCGCAGTCAATATCCAAACCTCTCATCATGCTTATACCTACTGCAAAAATAAAGACAACCAGGAGAAGATTAATAATTGCCGCATTTTCTTTTACGCATATTCCGAATATCAATAGAAGCCCTGCGCTCAATTCTATCCATGGAAGAATTATTGCAAAAAAGTTAATAGTAAAATTTGGAAGAAGTTTATAATTAGCAATTGAAGTTGAAAATGTTTGAAGATCAATAATTTTTTCAATGCCGGAAAAAACAAAAAGGAATCCCAGAAATAGTCGGGAAACAATTAGAAGGTATTCATTTGAAATTATTTTTTTCATTCAACCTCCGCATTATAAAGCTCGCCATTAATTACAATAGGATAATTTGCGGTTAGCCATTTATCCCACCCGCCAAAAAACACCAAAACTTTTTTGTATCCGTCAGCAAAAAGTTTATCGGCAAGCAAAATACTTAAGTCGCAGTCGCTGCCGCCGCAATATGTTACTACAACATCTTCTTTAGAAATATTTGAGAGTCTTTCTTTCATTGTTTCAAAATTTGAATAGGGGATATTAATTGCGTTGTGGATATGTCCTAAATTATAATCATCTTCTTCACGGGCATCAATAAAAACCACTTTCTGTTTGTAAAGAGTGCGAGCCTGTGGAAGATTTATTTGCTGTGGATCAGGTGATGATAAATTAATACCTGAGAGAGCCTCGGCAGTTTGCAGCTTTCTTTCTGTATGAATAAAAGTTACCCCCTTGGGATTAAAATAATTTACGAGTAAGCCTGTAATGGATGATAGAACGACAATTAAAACTATTATCCGGAAATTTATTTTCATTAAAATTACATTAGAAAGTTAAAAATTCAACACAAGATAAAAATAATTTGTTAAGAACTTCAAATTAAAAAAAATCCGACGACCATTTTTTTTCATCATTTATTTTCATCACAAGTTTCGTGTAAAAAAAAAGAAGGATTCTTTAAGCTAAAAAAAAACCTGCTGTTAAGGCAGGTTTTTTAATGTACCGAAGGCCGGACTCGAACCGGCACATGGTTTGAGCCATACTGGATTTTGAGTCCAGCGCGTCTACCAATTCCGCCACTCCGGCAAAGAATAAATATCCAAATCAATCATTTATAAAAATTCGGAGGCAAAATATAGCAATTTGATAACTGTAGTGTCAAGGAAATGAGGAGATATTGTAAAAAATCTTATTACCAACACAGTTGTCTAAAACATTTTTTATTCCCTCCTCAAGCGCTTCAGATTTTGCAGAATTATCTGTGTTATAAATATTGGGCTGTCTCAAATACATTTCACAGCGTATTGAAATGGACGTAATTCTGCTTTCGGATCAAATTAATAACTCGCCTTATGCAGATATTCAGATAACTTCGCCACAGAGACATCAGGGCACTAAGAAGTTTTGAATGAACAAGAAAATTTGAGTTTTTCCTTTGTGTCTTAGAGACTTAGTGGCAAAAGATTATTTCGTGCGTAACATGAGTTATAATTAAGAATCCTAATTATACTTCACTTGAATGTGCAAGCTAATTTGGGTAATTTTGAAACAATTCAATCAAATTTCATTAACCAAATCCATGGAGATAAAAATGCCATTAAAAAAAGGTGATACAGCACCCGATTTCACTCTAAAAAATCAAAAAACAGAAAATGTAACTTTGAGCAGCTTTAAAGGAAGAAACGTTGTTCTATTATTTTTTCCGTTTGCAAATACTTCCGTTTGCACAGAAGAAATGTGCACAATGAGAGACAGCTATAACCAATACGAAAAATTGGATGCTCAGGTGCTAGCGGTTTCTGTTGATAGCCCTTTCACGTTGAAGATGTGGGCAGATCATAATAAACTAAATTTTCCTGTGCTAAGCGACTTTAATAAAGAAGTCTCACCTAAATATGATGCGTTTTATGAAGTCTTCGCACCCGGAAAACTTGATTTCAAAGGCGTTTCTAAAAGAGCAGCGTTTGTAATTGACGGAGCAGGTAAAATAAAATATGCCGAGTATTGTCCCACACCCGGCGATCAGCCAAATTACTCAGAAATTAAGAAAGCATTGGAATAATGATTAAAACTTTTACGCCCATTCAAGCAGTAAAAGTTTTAAAGGATGATAACGTAAGGCTGATTGACGTTCGTGAAAATTGGGAATATAATATTGCTCGAATTGAAGGCTCCGAACTTATGCCTTTGAGCAATTTCAATCAGCATTTGAAATTTCTAAAAAAAGATGACCGGTTAATTATATACTGCCACCACGGAATAAGAAGCGCGAGCGTTTGCAATTATTTAGTTGATAGCGGTTATACCGATGTAGCAAATCTTGAAGGAGGGATTGATGCCTGGTCGCATGATGTCGATCCCTCCGTTCCTATTTATTAATAATGGAGAATTAAATGGTTGAAGAAGGAAAAAAAGCGCCTTCATTTTCTTTGAAGAATCAAGAAGGTAAAGTCGTAAAACTTAGTGACTACAAAGGGAAAAATGTAATTTTATATTTTTACCCGAAAGACAACACTTCAGGATGTACACAGCAAGCATGCAATTTCCGTGATGAACTTCCAAAGTTTGAAGGATTAGATGCAGTAATACTTGGGGTCAGTCCCGATTCTGTTGAGTCGCATAAAAAATTTGCTGAAAAGTTTAAACTTCCATTTACATTATTGAGTGATGAAAATAAGGATGTGCTTGAAAAGTATGAAGTCTGGAAAGAAAAAAGTATGTACGGTCGTAAGTATATGGGCGTTGAGAGAACCACTTTTGTTATTGACGGCGAAGGAAAAGTGAAAAAAATATTCCGTAAAGTAAAAGTTGCTGCTCATAATAAGGAACTGATTGAAGTTTTGAAAGGATGAAAATGGTTTACGTTACAAGGAGAGAAACTTTTTGCGCAGCGCACCGTTTATTCAATCCAAATTTTTCGGATGAACAAAATGAAAAAATTTTCGGCAAATGCAGCAATCCGAACTGGCACGGTCACAATTATGTTCTCGAAGTAACTGTTGCCGGGCATCCAAATCCCGAAACAGGTTTTGTAGTAAATTTGGTTGAACTAAAACAGATCGTGAAAGAAAATATAATCGTCAAGGTAGATCATAAAAATCTAAACATAGAAACAGATTTTATGAAAGGATTAATTCCATCAACAGAAAATATTGTTGTAGCAATATGGAATCAGCTTGTTGACAAAATACCCGGAGGCAGATTGTACTCTGTTCGATTATCCGAAACAGAAAATAATTTTTTTGAATATAGAGGTGAATAAAAATTGGATCAACAGAAAGTAATCAAAATTGTTACCGATTTGTTGTTGGAAATAGGTGAAGATCCTGAACGCGAAGGGTTGATCAGTACTCCGAAGCGGGTTGCAAAAGCATACGAATTTTTAACATCCGGCTACAACAAAAACATTGAGGAAGTTCTTAACAAAGCAGTTTTTACAGTTAAGTATGATGAGATGGTTGTCGTTAAAAATATAGATTTTTACAGCTTGTGCGAACATCATATGCTGCCGTTTTTTGGGAAGGTACACATCGCTTATATACCGAACGGAAAAATAGTAGGCTTAAGTAAAATCCCTCGTATTGTTGATGTATTTGCACGGCGGCTTCAAGTGCAGGAAAGGATGACGCAGCAAATTGCAGATACGATAAACGAATGTCTTGAACCACAAGGCATCGCTGTTGTCTCGGAAGCTTATCATATGTGTATGATGATGAGGGGGGTCGAAAAGCAGAATAGTTCGGCAACAGCCAGCGCAATGCATGGTGTTTTTAAAGACGATGCGAGAACAAGAACTGAATTTTTAAATTTATTATCACATACAAATTTATCAGTATGAAAAAAACAAAAACAGCTATCTGG
>MNYQ01000062.1 GCA_001873185.1 Ignavibacteria bacterium CG2_30_36_16
TAAAATAAAATTAATTGCGGTGTTGTTTTTTAACATAACACGCCGTTATGTTGATAGAATAATTATGAAGATCAATAATAAATTATTCACACTTTTACTATTCGTATTATTAATTTCTTGTAATGAACACATTGTTGATAATTTAGAAGATTATAAGGGTGGGGTGTGTCTTACCTTTGATGATGCCTATGTTGATCAGTGGTATAAACTATCAAATAGTTTAATTGAAAATAACATCAAAGCTACTTTTTTTGTAACAATGATAAATACACTTGCTTCATCAAAATTAGAAAAATTACAAACTCTAGATTCACTAGGTTTTGAAATTGGATGTCATGGATACAAGCATATTGATGCTGTGAAGTATTTAGAATCTCATACTCTAAACGACTACTTTTATAATGAAGTTTTGCCTGCATTAAATATAATGGATAAAAGCGACCTTCATCCAAAATCATATTCTTATCCGTATGGTATGAATAATGATTCACTTGATAATTATTTACTAAACTATTTCGAAATACTTCGAGATGTAACAGATGAACAACGGAAACCCTTAGAAAAAGAAGTTGAGAAAATAGATGAAATATTTTGTAAAAAAGGTGAGTCAAAGATAGTTTCATCACTTGGAATAGATATAAATTTTAATATTAATGAGTCAAAATTAAGAAATGCTTTACAAAGGGCTAAGGAAAATAAAGAAATACTTTGTGTATATGCTCATTGTCCGGTTGATTCAAATGCAATTAGTTATCAAATTGAAATTGGATATATAAAAAACTTTATATCACTAATAAAAGAATATGAATTAAACACCTATACATTTTCTGAGTTAGCTAAATAAAATCAACATAACGTTTAAGGGATTAATGCCGAAACGTGCTGAGGTATAATCCAGTGTTGGACTAAGCCGCAAATCGACTTAACCCGGACACTTGCAATTTCAGCAGAATATAACCCTTGCTTTTTGCATATGTAAAAAGTAGAAGGAAATCTTTAAAATAAAATTAATTGCGGTGTTGTTTTTTAACATAACACGCCGTTATGTTGATAGAATAATTATGAAGATCAATAATAAATTATTCACACTTTTACTATTCGTATTATTAATTTCTTGTAATGAACACATTGTTGATAATTTAGAAGATTATAAGGGTGGGGTGTGTCTTACCTTTGATGATGCCTATGTTGATCAGTGGTATAAACTATCAAATAGTTTAATTGAAAATAACATCAAAGCTACTTTTTTTGTAACAATGATAAATACACTTGCTTCATCAAAATTAGAAAAATTACAAACTCTAGATTCACTAGGTTTTGAAATTGGATGTCATGGATACAAGCATATTGATGCTGTGAAGTATTTAGAATCTCATACTCTAAACGACTACTTTTATAATGAAGTTTTGCCTGCATTAAATATAATGGATAAAAGCGACCTTCATCCAAAATCATATTCTTATCCGTATGGTATGAATAATGATTCACTTGATAATTATTTACTAAACTATTTCGAAATACTTCGAGATGTAACAGATGAACAACGGAAACCCTTAGAAAAAGAAGTTGAGAAAATAGATGAAATATTTTGTAAAAAAGGTGAGTCAAAGATAGTTTCATCACTTGGAATAGATATAAATTTTAATATTAATGAGTCAAAATTAAGAAATGCTTTACAAAGGGCTAAGGAAAATAAAGAAATACTTTGTGTATATGCTCATTGTCCGGTTGATTCAAATGCAATTAGTTATCAAATTGAAATTGGATATATAAAAAACTTTATATCACTAATAAAAGAATATGAATTAAACACCTATACATTTTCTGAGTTAGCTAAATAAAATCAACATAACGTTTAAGGGATTAATGCCGAAACGTGCTGAGGTATAATCCAGTGTTGGACTAAGCCGCAAATCGACTTAACCCGGACACTTGCAATTTCAGCAGAATATAACCCTTGCTTTTTGCATGTGTAAAAAGTAGAAGGAAATCTTTTCCCGCTAAAACCGGGATGGATTCAAAAATAAAATTAACTACGGTATTGTGTTTTAATAACTTGTCCCGCCTTTGCGGGATTACACGCCGTTATATAGCTTAATAAAAAGGTTAGTAAATGAAAGGAAATATTATAATACTGGTTCTAATATTCTTCATTCAAAATATAGGATATTCTCAGACAATAATATTTAGCAAGGACTCACTCAATATTGAAGGTGAAGGATTTTATGAAGACATTAAAGATAGTTTGTTTATTAAAAACTCTGGTATTAATGAATTAGTTATTGACAGCATTTATTCAAACAAGATATATTTATATCCAGTAGAAGTGTGCACTGAAGATACTTCATATCTTTTTCATATTATCTTTGATAAACAACTATCTCCACTAACTTTATCTCCCCAAGATTCAATCAAGTTAATTTTCTATATGCCCGATTTATGTCCAATCTGTGATGGTTCTTCTCTTCCTTATTTTGAAGACATTTTGTATTTCAGAAGTAATGCTGTTAATAATCCTACTTATTTAATTTACGTTAGCGGTCAAGGAACTACAGATGTAGAGGATAACTATATATTGCCAAACGAAAATTCTCTGTATCAAAATTACCCAAATCCATTTAATCCAACTACAACTATTAGATATTCAATATCAAAACCAACACATGTAGTCGTTAAAATTTATGATGGTTTGGGTAAAGAAATTACCACACTAGTTGATGGGCTATTAAGATCCGGAATTCATCAAATAGAATTTGATGGATCTTCATTATCAAGCGGTATATATTTTTACCAAATGATCACTGATGGATTTTGGGAAACCAAAAAACTTATGCTACTAAAATAAAATTTTAATAAATGTTGTGTAACCGGTGCTGCAACCCGACAGCGTTCGTTAGTTAACGGAATACGACAATATCTGCGTAAGGTGATTTAGTAAATAAGCAGCAACGTTTGAATCGGTCAATTTATATTTAAGCAATCCTAATTTTTCAGAGTCAAATTATATTCGATTGGTGTGTCATTGGTTGATAGCCGAGTCATCTCTTTTTGAAGGTTAAATTTTAATTTCACTCCGTAATCTAAAATCGCATTAACCAATTCATCCGGTCCATGTCTTATAACATCACATGCCGGTAAGCCGAATTCTTCTTTTACTCTATTTCTTTCTTTATCGGCTTCTTCTTTGCTTACTTTTCGGCTGTTTATAGCAATGCCAATAACCTTTGAAGGAAACATTATATTAGCCATTGTTTCGAAGACTTCAATCACTTCTTTGAGTGGTGGAATTTTTACCCCTTCAAGTCCGTTCACATATTTTCGCCCCACTTCATAACACATTATCATGCCGTGTGGCATACAACCATGCAGCAAACCTAAGGTAACAGAAGAGTAACGGGGATGTACTAAACTACCCTGTCCCTCAATTAATAAAATTTTGTGATGCTGATTTTTAAGAACGAGTTTTTCAGCCGCACCGTTTATATAATCTCCCACAACAGAATCAATCGGACATCCATCACCTTCAATCATTATTCCTGTTTGTCCGGTTGCAACAAACTTAGCATCGTAACCTGCCCGCTTTAACTCAACAGCAATTTCAAAGCTCGTAACCATTTTCCCGAGACTCGAATCGTTACCTACTGTTTGAATTCGCAGGCAATCTTCTTTAATCCCCTTTCGATTAACGACCTGGTTTTCACTATTTTTTCGAACGTCAAAAATTGTAACATTGTTTTGGCGCGCCAGCCGTACTAAATCTTCATCTTCAGATAAAAAGGTATGCAGCCCGCTAACGACATTCATTCTTCTTTTTATCGCTTCTTCAATAATTTTTTTATATGCAAAAGGGAGCAGTCCGCCCGGAGGCGCAACGCCAATAATTAATGTATCGGCTCCTATTGCTTCATCAAAAGTAGAAATGACGGGCGCATCTCCTGCGCCAAATAATTCATCGCTGCGTTTTCCGGCAGTTTCTCTGTCAAATACTGCCATCACTTCTTCCGGTTTGTAGTAAAGTAAATTGCGGGCAGTTTTGCCCTGATGCGGATTTGAAAATCCTTCTGTTAGTAGCACTATTTTACGCTGCATATAATTTTAGTTTTATGTTTTAGGTTCGGGCGCAATATCTCCCAATTCGGAAATTTCTTTGCCGCTTGTGGACTGATTTTTATTTAGATAGTAGCTGCTTATTTTTTTTGAAAAAGCTGCTGCAACTTTTATTTTTTTCTTCCTGCTCTCCTTCAATAAAATTTTATGAAGCCTTTCTGCTTGAAGAGAAAATATTTCTATTTTAGATTGTATTATTTGCGGGAATATATTACCGTCCGTTTCAATCGCCAGGAACGGAAGATTTTCAAACTCGATGTTGTATTTCTTTTTAAAATCTGCCGCTTCGAGCTTCCCCGCCATATTCATTTCATTGTTCAGTATCGATTCGGCAACGCGCGACGGCATACAACCGAAAGGTCCAAGTGAAATAACTCCGGAGGCATGATCAATAACCTCATATAGCGCAGAACCTACAGTCAATATAGATTCCCCTGCCATGTCTTTGCTGATTAAATGATCCGCATGGTCAAGTATGTCATCCACTTCAATTAATTCGTAGTCAACTAATCCAGATTTTGCAAGCCGGCGTTTGATATTTTTTTCTATGTTTCGCTGCGTAACATCTCTAAGATGCCAGGCAAATCTTTCAGCCGCTTTTAACTTTCCGTCGAACTGTTTTTTGATCATAAAGTTTGAGTAATAAACATACTCGCCAATTGGGGCAACTTTAACAACTATGTTTCGTTCTGCGAGCCGTTCAATTAAGTCTTTACGCGAAAATTCATCATGCCGAACAAATATTTCGCCCACGAGCGCAACTTTGGGCGCTTCTTTAAATGAACATCGAGTAGGAATCTCTTTTAAAAGATTTGCCGAGTGATCAAGTTGATTGTAAAAATCTTCGAGACTTCCATTTTCGATAACGCCAAGTATCAAATGCCATTCATGATATAGTAATTTTAAAGCGGCTTTTTTATCAACAGCAATTGCCCTGATAGCAAGTGAAATATTCTGCATAACATCTGCTGCCGTTATTGCCGCCCAGCCGCGTTTTACAAACTCATTTCCCATGCCGCTGTAGGAGTCGTCATCTGTTAGAGTAAACAAACCTACATTACGAAGCTCTTTTTTATTAATTAAATTTTCAAGAAATACGCTGTACTGCCCAAGTCTGCAAGGACCGGTACTGCTCGCCATAAATAATACAGTCCTCTCTTCGGGATCTGTTCTTAACTTTATATAATCAAGAAGCGATCCTGCGTTGAGAATTAACGGCAGGCATTCTTTACATGTTGAATTACCTCGTCCTTCTTTTAAAGTTTCGAAACTGTACATATCAACCGGCACAGCGTTTATGCCTGCATGACGAAATGCTGCTGCAAAAGCATCTGCGGCGAAGTTACCCATATTTGGAACCAGCATCTTTACCCGTTTATCGCGCAGTGCAATCTCTATTCCATCCGAATCAATAATTTTATCGTTTACAACTTTTAACGGAACAAATTCTTTTTTTATCGATTGCACTTTACCGTTTTTAATTAATTCTCTATAACTTCGGATAATATCAATGGCTGCTTCAACGCGTGTGTTTATTCCTGCATCGGCGGAATGACTGTCGAGTTCGAGAGTAAGCGAGGGTTTGTTCCCCATTATTTCTCTAAAATAATTTATGATGAAACTATCCGGTCCACAGCTAAAGTTTGTTATAAAAGCGCCAAATAATTGTTCGTGAAGTTTAACAAAACGTGCGTTTCGGAGTATCTGTCTTCCTGTTCCCCAGTACATATGTTTCATGCTCTCAAATTGTTCGGAAGATAAAAAATCGTGCGGAATGATAAGCACATTACGCGAAGCAAATTTTTGAGGGATGCCGAGATTAGCTTCTCCAGCAAATGCATTATAGCTTCTTCCGAAAAGCACTATGGCAAATTTATTTTTATCTGATTCTAATTCTTCGAGCGCCGCTTTACCTGTAGATTTGAATTCAGCAAACATATCATTCAATTCTGTAAGCGCATAATCGAATGCTGCCGAAGCTTCCGGTTTACTTCTCCCTAACTTTACGCCAAGGTTTATAAATGCTTCCCTTCCGGCTTCATAACCTTCGGAAAAATTTAGAAGCGGCGATAATAGTTCGATTCCTTCAAGTTCGTCTTTAAAAGTAGATTTCAAATAAAAATTTTCCGCCTGAAGAAGTACGCAAGTCCTGTCATGAAATTCTGTTGACGGATTAAAAATTTCGAGTATGTGAGGAAGGAAAATGTAATCCGGCTTTTTCTCAAGCACACTTTGCATAAAACCATGTGCAAGCTCAACCGGATAACAAAATGCCGACTGTCGTTTTTCAATCCCAGCTTGTTTTACTTCATCGCCAAGCGCAACTTTAAACCCAAGCTGCGTAAAAAAGTTGAAGTACAATGGATAGATTGTATTAGTGAAAAGAGATTTTGGTATTCCAACAATTTTTGCGTTTTCACTCAAATCAGCGGGATGAATATATTTTTCAAACACAAGCTCCTGACGGAGTGTAATAAGATTATTTTCCCGAACATGCTGCTTGCGTTCTATTTGAAGGTTATAATATTTATTGCAAGCTCCGCCGAAGGGATACTTTTTTCCGTTGATGCTGATAATTGAAACGCTGCATTTACGATCGCACTTTTCAACTCCGCCTGCACATACGAAAGATTTTTCATATTTAACGGTGCGGGAAATTAAATCATCAAGCTCAAAATTTTCCTGCTCGATTAATCCGAGGTCAAGTTTCTTTTTTATTTCGAGCGCTACGCCAAATGCACCCATTAGACCGGGTTCCGGCGGCACTATTATTTCTTTTCCTGTCAGTGCAGCCATCGCAACCGGAACAGCTTTATTATAACAAACGCCCCCCTGCATAAAAACTTTTTTGCCAACCGGGCGGTTACCTTTTACCCTGTTTGTGTAGTTCAAACAAATTGAGTAAACAAGCCCCGCAACAATATCTTCTTTAGATAATCCTTCGTGCAGCGCATTTTTTATATCGCTGCTAATAAAAGCAGAACACTGGTCGTTAAAATTTGGAGGGCTGCCTGCCTTCAAAGCAATATCACCGATTTCTTTGTAATCAATATTTAAAGATTCTTTTGCAGCCTCTTCAAGAAATGAACCTGTACCTGCCGAGCATGCTTCGTTCATTGCATAATCGGACGGGATGCCAGCGGTGATGTAAGTGTATTTAGCATCCTGCCCGCCTATTTCAAAAATCGTATCCACTTCGGGATCAAAATAAACTGTGGCATTTGCGTGTGCAATTATTTCATTAATAACTCCCTTGGTTTGCGCATGTAAACCTGAGATATGCCTGCCCGAGCCTGTTACTCCGAGCCCAATAATTTTAATAGGAACATTTAGCTTTTTCTTAATACTTTTATAACACTGCACCGATGCAAAAATCGGATCGCCATTTGTGCGCAGATATTCTGAAGCAAGAATCGAATTGTCGTCCTTGCGCATCAGTACTGCCTTTGTGGTAGTAGAGCCAACATCAATTCCGAGAATACAAATATCATTCTCTTCCGCTTCACCTGCTACAAAAGACTTAAAATGAACTTTGTCTATATGAAGTTTTAAATCATCGTGATAAGTAAAAGCCGACTGTTCTTCCTTGTATAAGCGCTTTGTGTCAACAGGCTGCGTTTCATTATTCAGCGCAAATAAAGCGGCGCCAAGCGCTTCAAAGACAGCAGCATTATCGGGAATGATTAATGTATCAATATAATTTTCGAGATGCTTAACCATCACTTTATTAGAAGCTACACCGCCAATCATCACTGCTTTTTTATGCGGAACTTTAGCGGTAAGTTCAACAATTTTCTGCGCCATCATTCTTGAAAGTCCGGCGACGACATTTTCTTTTGCAACGCCTTTGTTCAAAGCGTGTGTACAGTCCGACTTACAAAAAACAGAACACCTGCCCGATATGTTATAGGGTTCGCCTTTCATACCGAGGCTGATTGCTTCTTCAACATCAAGGTCCATTCGTTTTATCTGCTGAAGAAAGAACTCACCTGTTCCACTTGCGCACTTATTGCCCGTAACTGCTTTCGATATTTTCTGATTCCCGTCGAGCAAATAGATTATAAAATTTTCACCGCCTGCGCTGATAATTATATCTCCTGTCAAACCGGAGAAAACAATGGCTCTTTCAATTGCCTCAGGTTCGGAGATTGAAGTAAGATTTAAAAACTTTCGGAATTGCCTCCCTGTTACAGCAGTTTTTTCTACACTGTTATTGGACAACAATTTCTCTATCACATCCTTGGGATTTCCATGATGCGGTTGATTAATTTTCGATTCAATTTTGACAGAACCGTTTATCGCTGAAAGATATACAGCAGAAACAGTTGAAGCGCCTACACACAATCCTAATGATTTCATACGTTATTCATTTGTTACAAAAAATCTTAGTCAATTTTACATCATAAATCTTTGATTAACTAATTACAGTTAATTCTATTTGAAATTTAATTTGAATAACTGCAAATTTCAATATATAAGTAACAAAAAGATATGTAATTATGGTTATATTTTAGATATTTAATTCATACACAAAGTATCCGACAGATTTTTTAATTATTTTTACAAAAACTTATAGAGGTTGTTTTGTTCAATTTAGAAGACTTTGATATTAAACTTGACACTGATTATATCGGTCGAAATTTTGTTTATGCAGAAGAAGTAGATTCCACAAATGGAGTGTTGATGAATTCCGCATATGGTTTTAATGACCACGGAAGCGTTTTACTTGCCGAAAAACAGCTCAAAGGCAGGGGCAGACAAAATAGAACCTGGCAAAGCCAGAAAGATTTAAACTTAACGTTTTCTATTTTACTCAAAGACCAAAGTTTGTTCACAAGCGGGTTTACGCTGCTTGTTTTCGGCGCTGCCAATGTAGTGGCTGCTTCAATTGAAAATTTATACCAGTTACGTACAGAAGTAAAATGGCCCAACGATGTACTTGTAAACGGTAAAAAAGTTGCCGGCATATTGATTGAGTCATCATCACAAGGACAAAAAATTGTGCGTGCTGTTGTAGGTGTAGGTTTGAATGTAAATCAACAAGCTTTTCACGGGCAGTTTCAAATACAACCGACTTCATTAAAAAATGAGTTGAACCAAAATATAGAACGTGAAGTATTACTTGCAGAAATACTAAACATCTTTGAGGAGATGCTTGGAAAATATAAAACTGAGCCGGAACAAATATTAAAAGACTGGAGAATGCGCTGCAGAATGATCGGTGAAAAAATTGACGTGAACGATGGAAAAAATTCCCGTCATGGTATTTTTGATGATGTTGATGAAAACGGAACCTTATTGTTAAGAACAGAAAAAGGAATTGAGAAAATAAATTTTGGGGATGTAAGTATAAGATAGCAAGAGAGTAAGAGTGTGAGGAAGAAACAGAATGATAGAAAAACTAGGATGATATGCTGTTTGCCGTAGATATAGGAAATACGAACATTAAAACTGCTTTATTTCAAAACGAAGAATTAGTTAAGAAAATAATTTTCACTTCCGTTGAAGATGTAATTAATTTTGCAAAAGAGAATGAGCATGACGTAGCAGCAGTTTCATCCGTCGTTCCTAAAAGATTAAAGAGATTTGTG